>JACRBM010000046.1 GCA_016219275.1 Chloroflexota bacterium | reverse complement strand
ACTCACTTTTTGTCATTCTGAGGAGCGGCTCTTGAAAACACGCAACCAAGTGAATTCAAACAAGCGACGAAGAATCTCGCCAGTTGCTTGAGCGATCCTTCGCTTCGCTCAGGATGACAAAGCGAGTTTTGCGCTTTTGCGAATAAACGAATGGCTGGGTGGGGGCGAAGCCTTTTTCGCACGCTTGCGCGGAAAAATGCTTCGCCCCTACTTTGTATTGTTTGATTTCTGCGCGGATTCGGATAGAATGAGCGGCGATGAAAATGGAGGTTTCGATGAAGGTCTACATTTCTGCCGACATGGAAGGCACGAGTGGCGTCGTGCATTCGAATCAAACCGAGCCAGAACACGCCGAATATCCGGCGGCGCGCAAACTGATGATCGCCGAAGTGAACGCGGCAATCGAAGGCGCGTTCAAGGGCGGCGCGACCGATGTGCTCGTCAACGATTCGCACGATGGAATGCGGAATCTGTCACCTGCCGAGATGCACCCCGATGCGATTCTGTTGAGCGGCTCGCCCAAGCCGTACTCGATGATGTCCGGGATTGACGCGACGTACGACGCGGTGTTTTGCACCGGCTATCACGCGCGCGCCGGTTCGGAACTGGCGAATCTGGATCATACCTGGGATGGTCCGCGTGTGTTGCAAGGCGTGTGGTTAAACCAGGTCGAAGTGGGCGAGATTGGATTGAATGCCGCGCTCGCCGGACATTTCAGTGTACCGATTGCGCTTTTTACCGGTGATCAAACTGCATGTGCACAAGCGCAGGAGTTGCTCGGCGATGATCTGCATGTCGCTGTCGTGAAAGAAGCGGTCGGGCGCGTCGCCGCGAAATGTCTGCATCCGACCAAGGCGTGCGCGTTGATTCGTGAATCGGCGGAGCGCGCGCTCGCGCGAAAGCGCGCACCGTTTGTTGTCAAGTCGCCGATCACGTTGCGCGTCGCGCTCGCGCGCTCATCGCAAGCCGAAATGTGCGTGATGATGCCCGGCGTCCAACGCGTCGCGCCGCGCGTCGTCGAGTTCACGCACGATGATTTTCCAACCGTGTACAACGCGTTTCGCGTCCTAATGACGCTGGGAAGTATTCAGGCGTGATGCGTGGCGGACGCAAACATTTTCTCGTTTTAATTGCATACGCTCTGCTCACGATTGGGATGGCGCTTCCGCTCGCGCTGAATTTTGCGACGGCGATTCCCGGCGTGGAAGGTGATGCGCCGAGTTTCGTGTGGGCGCTGGGTTGGATCAGGCGCGCGCTCGAACTCGACGTTAATCCGTTTCACAGCGATTACGTGTTTTATCCACTCGGCGGCGCGACGCAATTGTTGTGGGCGGTCTCGCTCATCGGTGTGCTCGCGTTGCCGTTGCAGTACGCGTTTGGTTTGGTCGCCGCGCACAACGCGATGTACATCGCGGCGACCGTATTGACCGCGTACGGGACGTTTCTGCTTGCGCGCGAGGTGCTCGCGCAATCGAAAATCGAAAATCGAAAATCGAAAATAGATGCTGGCTCGTTGCCGCCGTTCCAAACATTTCTATTGGTCAAGTTTGTTATCGAGCAACGGCGACTCGCCATTCGCCATTCGCCATTTGCTGCGTTCGTCGCCGGTCTGATCTTTGCGTTCGCACCTCTGCGTCTCGGTTACGGTCTCGCGTTCTTCAATCTTTTCAATACCCAGTTCATTCCGTTCTACGTCTTGTTCCTGTTGCGCGCGACGCGGACAACGTTGTGGCGCGACGCGATTCTTGCCGGGCTGTTCCTGGGACTGAATGCGTACATTGATTTTCAGATCGCCGCGTTTCTTGTTTTGTTCACCGCGCTCTACGCGGTGTACGTGATGGTGAGCGGGTGGCGCGATGCGCGAAACAAGGCAGTTGGGTGGTTGAGTAGTTGGGCGATTAGCGGTATCGTGAGCGTGCTCGTTGCCGCGCCGATGTTGTTTTTTGTCGCGCAGGATTTTGCGCTGGAGGGTGGCAACTATATTCGCGTTTTCCCAGTCAAGTACTCAACCGACCGCGCGTACGATTTACTCGCGTACCTTCTGCCGCACGCGGAGAGTGCGCTGTACGCGAACGCGCCGCTGAAAATCGCCGGGGTGAACGCGGGCGTCAACGCGAATGATGGGAGCGCACTCTCGCCGGACCGCCAGGCATTTGTCGGCTACGTCGTGCTTGCGCTCGCGGGGTACGCGCTTGTTCGCCGATGGCGACAGGCGCTCTTTTGGTTTTTGGTCGCGCTCGCGTTCGCGCTGTCTAGTTTCGGTCCGTACTTGCATATCGCCGGACAATTGACGAGCATCCCCTTGCCGTACCTCGCGCTCCACGAAATTCCCATCGTCAATCACATTCGCATTCCGATGCGGTACGGGATCGTCGTGGCGTTCGCGTGTGCGATGCTCGCGGCAATTGCGGTGAATGATTTTCGATTTTTGATTTCCGATTTTCGATTGAAGAAAAACGCATCACGCATCACGTTTTACGTTTTACGATTCACGTATCTTCTTCTCCCAGTCTTCATCTTGAGCGAGTCTGTTATTTTCCCGTACCCAACGCAACCACTCACGGTCCCACGCATCTATTCCCAGATCGCGCGCGAGCCAGGCGCGTTCACCGTGTTGGAGATTCCAACGTTCAACTGGCGCGCCGCGGCGACAATTGAAGCGTACCAACCGATTCACGGCAAGCGCATCCTGCGCGCGTACATGAATCGCATCGCGCCGGATGTGGCGGAGTATTTTGCATTTCGCGGAACGCCGATTGTGGTGCGCTCGTTGCGCGTGCTCGAAGGCGTGGAAAAGGGACCGCTCGATCAAGCCGACATTGCAGAGGACACGCGCGTGCGCGATCAAGTCTTGCGCTTTTTCGATTTGAGGTACGCGGTGTTGCATCGCGAGTTTCTCACACTGGAGCAAACGCGCGACATTGACGCGTACTTGCGCGATGTCCTGAACGCGCGAATCGTGGACGATGACGCCACCACGATTTCCTATTTATTTCCCTCATTTCCCTCCAATTCCTCTGAACTACGCATTGATCTGCGCGAAAACATCGGACAACTCTATGCCGGACGCGGCTGGCAGTTCGAGTATCCGAAAGCGAACTGGGAAGGTGAATTCGATTTTGTGTGGGCGCGTGGCGCGCAATCGGAAATCTATTTTGTCGCGGACGATGTGCGCGAGCGGGTGATGACCATTCACGTCCATGTCGAGTCGCCGTTGCGCGCGAGTGTGTTTCTCAACGACACGCGCGTCGGCGACCTCGCATTGACAACCGCGTGGCAGGATTATCGCGTTGCATTCCCAGCGAACGCGGTGAATGCGGGCATGAATCGCGTGCGATTGGATTTCGGGCGTGAATTGAAGGAGATGGTCGGGGTGACGACGATCATAATTCAATAATCAGTATTCGATGATCAGTTTTCAGTTGCAAGAAGACTGGATACTGAATACTGAACACTGAACACTGGGAGTTGACATGGGCAAGGTCATCGAAACGACATTTCGAGTACGGTACGCGGAGACGGACGCGAGCGGCGTCGTGTATCATTCGCATTACATCGTTTGGTTCGAACTGGGACGCGGCGAATGGTTTTGGCAACAAGGGCGCGATTATCATCGCGATGTCGAAGAGCGCGGCTTGAATTGGCCCGTCGTTGAACTCTCCGCGCGATACATCGCCCCGGCGCGCTATGGTGATTTGGTGACGGTACGCACGCGCGCGAAGGAAATCAAAAGCCGCGAGTTTACGCTGGCGTACCAAGTGCACAAAGCCGAAACCGGCGAATTGCTGTGCGAGGGTTGGACGAAACACTTGAATCTGAATCAACAGTGGCAGGTCTGCGCGATTCCCAAGGACATTCGCGAGTTATTGCAGACCGAATAACGCCAAGTAAATTGCCAACGTAAAATTTTTTAGCTGCACGCTTCGCGCCGCGCAGAGATTCGCAGCAAAATAGTAACGCCCCTCTCGTTCGAACGAGAGGAGCGTATCTGGGTCAAAGCCAATCTAGGTTGAGCAAACCAGCAAACTGGTTAGCGCGCTTAACGCGCCAACTTGTCAGCTAATTGTTTTGCCGACGCATAGTCGGTGAGCGATACAAACGTTAGCGGCTCGAAATGCTCCCGCAAGCGCGTTCGCTCATGGGGTTTTAGATTCTCCGCGTTGTCCTCCGCCGTCCAGACCAGCAAACTTCCCCACGTATTTTCGATCCAGAACGGTCCTTCCTCCACCAAGCCACGATCCGACATTGTTTTGACGAGCCGCGCGGTGTGGCGACGAATTTTTGCTTGTTCGGGTTGTGATTTGACTTGCCAATCCGATTTCGATTTCCACACTTCGATCCGTTTCATGCGTGCCTCACACGACGAACGATTGCCTAAAGCGCAAACGCGCCTGGATACGATGAATGTGACAACTTGCTATCGTATCAAACCGTATCTGTGAGTTTTCGTGAATGTTCGTTAAGACACTCCTGGGTTTGCAAAGTAGACGCGCGGTACTCTCCAGAACTGTGTCCGGCTTAATAAAAGCACATGTCCGCCCGCATCCTTTTGTGGGCGGAGCGAGGCTGT
>JACRBM010000045.1 GCA_016219275.1 Chloroflexota bacterium | reverse complement strand
GCGCCCGTCGAGCCGACCCAGGAACTGCGCGTGCCGTTGAATTTGCCGACGCCGCCGGTCGCGCCCATCGCGAGCGAACCGGTCGCGCCTATCGAGCCGACCCAGGAACTGCGCGTGCCGTTGAATTTGCCGACGCCGCCGGTCGCGCCCATCGCGAGCGAACCGGTCGCGCCTATCGAGCCGACCCAGGAACCACGCGTGCCGTTGATTTTGCCGACGCCGCCGGTCGCGCCCATCGCGAGCGAACCGGTCGCGCCTATCGAGCCGACCCAGGAACCACGCGTGCCGTTGATTTTGCCGACGACACTTAGTTCAGCCGAACCACTCGCGCCGCGCGTTCCACTCGATATGCCGGTGATTATGCCAGTGCCGCGCGAGATCAAGGAGGCAACACCTCCACCACAACCAAAACCGACAGCGCCACTATCACAAGAAACGTCATCGGTGATTGCCAAACGCGTTCACGTGGATAGTTTGCCGGGCGAGCGCATGATTGCCGGCGCGCTTCCGCGTCGTGGAATCACGCTAGTGATTCAAGACCCACAAGGTAATCAAACTAAGTTGGTCAGCGGGACCGCGCCGCAGTACGGCGACGGCGGATTCGAATACCCTGCGACGGAGGACGGTTTGTATCTCGTGACGATTGGCGGACGTGTGATCGAGGTGAACGTGCAAGGAGAGACCGCGTTCATTCACGCGGAGACAACGTTCTAAAAAGTAAAGACCCGAAGGGTTTCTAAAACCCTTCGGGTCTTGGTTTCTGTCCCCGTTTCGCAGTGTAAAGGATGATCGAACCGGCAACCGCGACATTGAGCGAGCCGATCTTACCCCACATCGGCAGGCGCACGAGCAGATCGCACTTTTCACTGACCAGCCGACCCAGCCCCGCCCCTTCGCTTCCCAGGACGAATGCGGTATCCATGTTGTAATCTACGCGATCAAACTCTTGCGCGCGCGGATCGTTCTCCACGCCGACAACCCAGACATTCGCGCGTTTGAGTTCTTCGATGGTGCGCGCGAGATTCGTCACGCGCGCGATGCGGAGATGATTCACCGCGCCGGCGGATGCCTTGACGACTGCCGGCGTCACGCCGACCGAACGGCGCTCCGCAATGATGACGCCGTGAACGCCGATGGCTTCCGCGGTTCTTAACAACGCGCCAAAATTCTGCGGGTCTTGCACCGAATCGAGCATCAACAGCAATGCCGGCTCGCCGCGTTCACGCGCGACGGCGAGCAAATCTTCGATCTCGGCGTACACGAATTCGCCCAGCCGCGCGAGCACCCCTTGGTGATTATGTGCGAGTTTGTCCAGCTCGGCGCGCGGCATTTCGCGCACGGGAATCCGCGCATTCTTCGCGAGCGTGAGCAGTTCATTGAGTGCGCCTTGCGCGTGCGTGCCGCGCGCAACGAGAATTTCTTCAACGCGGCGTTCGGCGCGCAGTGCTTCAAGAATCGCGTGACGCCCGTAAATGTACTCTGTCATCTACCACAGTCCCACGCGGCGCAACAATGCTTCGTAGAAATCACCGCGTTTACCGATCATTACGAGCAATACCTCTTGCTCTTGATCGAGAATCTCGTTAGCGATCCGATACTGGGTCGTGCGAAATTTGAAGTGATAGCTCCAAATACCATTCAACGCACCACGAAGTTGTTCCCCAGTATGTGGATTCTCTTTGAGGCATGGGGAATGGACATCACGTAGCTTGCGTTGAACCGGTCGGTCGAGACGCTTGACGTCTTTGGCAACAGCGTCAGGAATGATGAGGTTGTACATTAACCGAGACTCTTGAACAAGGTGCGCTCAGTCACGACTTGACCTTTGGCGACTTGGCGATGGACGACTGTGCGGCGTTTTTTGAGGTTCTCCTTGTCCAAGATTTGGATGAGCGATTCGTACTCCGACGGCGAAAGCCGTGCTAGGGCTTTGGCTAGTTGTTCGACTGATAATACTTTTGTCGCGGGCATTTCTTTATCTCTCCGGAACAAACAGGTGACAGATGGCTATTCGCTACGCGCCCGATTTCCACGTCGTACCTTGCGGACCATCTTCGAGCGCGATGCCGAGTTTTGCAAGTTCGTCGCGCACCTTGTCGGAGAGCGCATACTGTTTGGCAGCGCGCAAGTCCTTGCGGACGGCGATGAGCAATTCGATGAAGGGCGCGGCGGCAAGCGTGGACGATTCGCGCATCGTCAGCGTCAATCCCAGGATACCCGCGAGTTCGCGCAGAGTCGCTTGCGCGGGCGCGAGCGCGTCGGGTATCGCGTTTTCGGCGCGCGCGCGATTGATCTCGCGCACGAGTTCGTGCAGCGCGGCAATCGCTTGCGGCGAACCCAGGTCGTCGTCCATCGCGGCGATGAATTTTTCGCGCGTCTGTTGCGCGAACTGGGTCAACGCGTCTTCGCCTCCCCTGCTAGCGGGGGAGGGGTTGGGGGTGGGGGTGGGGGTGGGGGTAGAATCTTTGAGCGCGGCGCGCCAACGGTCGAGTCCGCGCGCGGTCGCGTCCACGTCATCATCGCGCCACGCGAGCGGCGTGCGATAGTGCGTCGAAAGCAAGTAAAGCCGCATCGCGTCCGGTTCGTGCCGTTCGAGCGCATCCTTGACCCACAGTGTGTTGCCAACATGGCGCGACATTTTATCCTCAGCCGATGTGTCGCCGCTCAAACGCAAGAGCGCGTTGTGCATCCAGTAACGCGCGAACGTTTTGCCGGTGTACGATTCGCTCTGCGCGATTTCGTTTTCGTGATGTGGAAAGATGACGTCGTGTCCGCCGCCGTGAATGTCAATCTGCTCGCCGTGCGTTTCGAGATTCATCGCGGAGCATTCGATGTGCCAGCCCGGACGACCCTTGCCCCAGGGACTGTCCCAGCTGGGTTCGCCCGGTTTCGATGCTTTCCACAACGCGAAATCGAGCGGGTCGTCTTTGCGCTCGTCCACCGCGATGCGCGCGCCAGCTTCCATCTCGTCGAGCCGGCGGTGCGAGAGCTTGCCGTAGTCGTCGTCTTTGCGGACACGAAAATAGACATCGCCTTCGACTTGATATGCGTACCCTTTTTCGATCAGCCCTTGCGTGATTTGGATGATCGTGCCGATGACGCCGGTCGCGCGCGGATACGCGTCGGCGCGCTCGATGTTGAGCGCGTCCATCTCGCGATAAAAGCGCGCAATGTACGTCTCGGCGAGCGCCTGAATCGTCGTCTGTTGGTTTTGTGCTTTGGCGATGATGCGGTCTTCGATGTCGGTGAAATTCTGGACGTGGCGCACTTGGTAGCCGCGATAACGCAAGTAACGTTTCAGCGTATCGAACACGATGTACGAGAACGCGTGTCCAACGTGGCAGGGATCATAAAGATTAGGACCGCAGACGTACATCGCCACGCGGTCCTGAACAAGCGGTTTGAATTCTTCTTTTTGACGCGTGAGCGTATTATAAATTTTCACGATTCTTCTCCGATGATAAAGGTCAACGCGAGAAAGGGGACATTGCGAAACAATGTCCCCGTCGTACAGACGCAGGCGAATCGGTAGAACTGGTTATGGTTCGCCAACATAGTCTTGAAACGCGTGGGCGAGTTCTTGCAAATCGCCCATGTGATCTTGAAGAATTGCATAGACCTGAGAATGATCAATCCCGGCGTACTCGTGAACGAGCAGGTTGCGAAAGCCAGCCATACCGCTCGTGCGCGCAAATAGCGCATCGGCAATGACGCCGTGTTGGCGCAACGTCGCAAAAATACTCGCGTACTCCTCCGCCGGTTCCCAGCCCGAACTTGCGATGATGTGTTGTCCGATATCAAAGAGCGATTCGATGGCTAAATGCAGATTGCGTTCCGCGATGTCCTGTTTATCAGTGTCCGAAAGAAAATCTTCCGGCGAGGTGTTCGTGCGGATGCGCTGCAATTTCCTGAGGTAGCCCTCGAGTAAACGAAGACGTTTGCGGACAACTTCAGGGCTGACCAAACGTGCCTTCCTTCAAGCGTTGGCTCATGTACGCGTTATCAATTGCGTAAAGATGCTTCACATCGAGGTATTGGCGCTGGGCGTCCACGACAAATTTCACGCGCGCTTCCGGCGACCGCTCGAACAACAAACGCCCTTTGATCGCTTCGTGCGCGAGGAGTGGCGGCGCGGTGTTGAGAATCACTACATCCACTCGGTCATCGTGGAGCAGGCGACTGATTTGAGAAATGTATTCGACGCGATAATTCAAGTACGCGTCGCGGGACACGGTAGGCGAAAGCAAGAGGGCGATGTCCACATCGCTCAACGCGTGGGCGTCGCCGCGCGCATACGAGCCGAACAGATACGCGAGCACAATGCCCGCATCCGCGGCAAAAATCGGAATCAGTTGTTCGAGTGGAGCGATTTCGATCTTGCCTTTTTTCTCGCGCATCTTATTTTTTCTCATCCGCCGGCGCGGCGAAAATCATGCGCCCCTGATTCGTCTGCAACATTCGCGTCACGACGACGTCAATCGTGTTACCAATCGAGCGCCGTCCGTTGTCTACGACGACCATCGTGCCGTCGTCGAGATACGCGACGCCTTGCCCCAACTCTTTGCCTTCTTGCACCACGCGCACGCGCATCGTTTCACCGGGCAGGACGACCGCGCGAATCGCGTTCGCCAACTCGTTGATGTTCAACACGCGCACACCTTGCAATTCGGCGACGCGGTTCAGGTTATAGTCGTTCGTGACAATCGGGCAGCGCAAATTCTTGCCGAGCCGCACGAGTTTGTCGTCTACTTCGTGCACCTCTTCGACATCCAGGTCGGTGATGCGAATCGGGACGATGGACTCTTTTTGCAATTTGTTGAGCATATCCAGTCCGCGTCGCCCGCGATTGCGGCGCAGCGGATCGGCGGAATCGGCGATGTGTTGCAACTCGGCGAGCACGAATCGCGGAATCATCATCGTGCCGTCAATAAAGCCGGTGTGCGAAATGTCCGCGATGCGTCCGTCAATAATCACGCTCGTGTCGAGCAGGACTTGGCGGTCGGTGGGCGCTGCTTTGGTCGCGCCTTCTTTGCCAAACCGTCCGCCGAGAATCGCGTAGAAATCGCGCTCGCGCGTAATCATCACCCACGCGCCGAGATAACCGAAAATGATGAGCGAGACGAACGGCAAAATCGAGCCAAGTGGATTGGGTAGGAAGGAGAGCGGAAAGGCGGTGAGTGCGGCGATGATCAAACCGATCAGCAAACCGATCGTCGCGGCGAGCAGTTGTTGCGCGGGAATTTGCCGAATGGTCCGACGCACCCATGTGTAAGGGCGAATCGTGACCCACGGCGTGATAAGCAAGCCCAGCGCCGCGCCAGCCAGGACGAGGATAATGACGTAACGGATCGTGTCAGGACCGGCGCCAAGCGAATCGCCGATGCGCCAGCCAATGATTGCAAAAACAATCATCCCCACAATGCGGAGGAGTAGTTCGATGCCCATCGTGACCTCCTCCCAGCGCCGCGCCGCAAAAAAAGAGTGCGCTTCGAGGCACACTCCACCGACCAAGAAAAAGAAAAATTACAATTGCAGAGCATTAATAACGAACCGACTGGCGTGTCTCCGAGCACAAGCGATTTATGCAGTTAGGTGGCTGGGAAAATGATTTGGTTGTTGTCAGCATCATCTTAGCACAGGAGTACCCAAATGTCAATCGCTGCGCCAAAATTTTTTCACGGTGAAGGGAACCGACCGCGTTCCGTTCCCAGATTGTTGGAGCGATCAATTGCGGTACATTAGGCGTGCCTTAAAATTTGTTCAAGTCGTCCAACTCTATGCGCCGTCCAAGAAAATCTGTGCTATAATACCAAACGTAATGAGCCAAGCCGCCAATCATCCAAATTACCAATGGCTGAAAATCGTTTGGCTCACGCTTACCCTGGCGGCGAGGGCATGTCAATAACTCGATGCAAAGCATCGAATCAAAGACATGCCATCGGCAAGTGCCAGGGTTGGCAGGTTGGATCATTGGCGCGTTTTATCTCCTCGATTGAACCACTATGAGTGATTTCGTTCATCTTCACGTTCACAGCGAGTACAGTCTGCTTGACGGACTCGCGCATCCCAAGGACATCGCCGCGCGCGCCGCCGAACTAAAACAGACCGCGCTCGCGCTGACCGATCACGGCACCATGTTCGCCGCGATTGAATTCTACGACGCGTGCAAAGCCAAGGGCATCAAGCCGATCATCGGCGTCGAAGCGTACCTCGCCAAACGTTCGCTGAAAGATCGCGATCCGAAAGAGGACCGCAGTTCATACCACTTGCTTCTTCTCGCCGAGAACAATACGGGTTATCAAAATCTGCTCAAACTCGTGTCGGCATCCGAACTCGAAGGATTTTATTATTATCCACGGATGGATCGCGATTTGTTGGCAAAGCACAGCGCGGGAATCATTTGCACGACCGGTTGCCCCTCCGCGCCGGTGCCGCGCCTGTTGCACGATGGCAAACGCGATGATGCGCGCAAAATGCTCGGCTGGCTCAACGAGGTGTTTCAAGACCGGCTCTACGTCGAGTTGCAAGAGCACGGCATCGCGGAATTTGTCGGACTGAACAAGCAACTCGTCGAACTCGCGCGCGAATTCAACTTGCCGCTCGTCGCGACGAACGACGCGCACTATCTCCGCCCCGAAGATGCGAACGCGCAAGATGTGTTGCTCTGCATTCAAACCGGCACGGTCATCACCGATCCCAAGCGCATGCGGATGGATGGCACCGACTATTACTTGAAATCGTCCGACGAAATGCGCGCGGTGTGGAGCGAAATTCCCGAAGCGATTGCGAACACGCTTCTCATCGCGGAGCGTTGCAATGTCAATCTCGATTTCACAGAGTTCCACTTGCCGATTGTGCAGGTACCCGATGGCTATAACGCGGAAACGTATTTGCGCCATATCTGCGAGCAGGGTTTCAAAAAATATTATCCACATGGAAATGCCGCCGCACGCGAACGACTCGATTACGAACTGGGCGTCATTCACAGGATGGGGTTCGACACGTACTTTTTGATCGTGTGGGATTTGATTCGCGCGGCGCGCGAGCGCAACATTTGGTTCAACGTGCGCGGGTCCGCCGCCGGTTCGATGGCGGCGTACTGCGCGGGCATTACAAACCTCGACCCGATTCAACATCGCCTTATTTTTGAACGATTCCTCAACCCAGGTCGGATCTCGATGCCGGACATTGACTTGGATTTTCAAGATGATCGCCGCGCGGAGTTGATCGAGTACACGATTCAAAAGTACGGCAAGGACAATGTCGCGCAGATCATCACGTTCGGCACACTCGGCGCTAAAGCCGCGATCCGCGATGTTGGTCGCGCGCTCGACTATCCGCTCGCCGAAGTGGACCGCGTGGCGAAACTGATTCCGACCGGACCGAACATCAAGATCGGCGACACGCTCGAAAAGGTGCCGGACTTTCGCGACGCGTACGAATCGTCCGATTACATTCGCAAGTTGATTGATAACGCGCGTCTACTCGAAGGCGTAGCGCGCAACGCGGGTACGCACGCGGCAGGCGTCGTCGTCGCGGACAAACCGATTGTCGAGTACGCGCCGCTGCATCGTCCGACCAAGGGCGAGAACACCGGCGGTTTTCCAGTCGTCGAATTCGAGATGAACTGGCTCGAACGCGTCGGCTTGCTCAAGATGGATTACCTGGGTCTCGCGACGCTGACGATTATGCGCCGCGCGTGCGATCTCATCCAAGCGCGCCACGGCATCGCGCTCGATCTGGGCAACATCCCGGTCGAAGACCTGAAGGCGTTCGACCTGCTCGCGCGCGGCGATGTGACCGGCGTGTTTCAGGTGGAAGGCGCGGGGTTGCGCAAGGTGCTTCAGCAGATGAAGCCGACCAAGTTCGATCACATCGTCGCGGCAATTTCCCTCTATCGCCCCGGTCCACTCGAATACATTCCAAATTACATCGCGCGCTTGCACGGCACGGAAAAGATCGAGTATCGCCATCCCATGCTCGAACCGATCCTCGCCGACACCTTTGGCATCATGATCTACCAAGAGCAGATCATCGAAATCGCGGTGAAACTCGCCGGCTACTCCGCGTCCGAAGGGGATGTCCTGCGTAAAGCGGTCGGCAAAAAAGACAAAGAGAAATTATTGAAAGAGCGCGATAAATTTGTCGCGCACGCGGAAGAGCACGGCGTCATCACCAAAGAAATCGCCGGGCAGATTTTCGACGACGTTGAATTTTTTGCGCGTTATGGATTTAACAAATCGCACGCGGCTGATTATGCGGTGATGACGTGCCAGACCGCGTACCTCAAAGCGCACTATCCCATCGAATACATGACCGCGTTGTTCATCACCAAGACCGGCAACATGGATGACATCGCGCAACTCGTGAGTGAATCGCGGCGTATGGGTTACGAAATTCATCCGCCCGATGTGAACACGAGCGACGTGCAATTCACGATTGCCGCGAATAACAAGGGCATTCATTTTGCGTTGAGCGCGATCAAGAATGTCGGTGTGGGCGCGGTACAAGTCATTGTCGACGCGCGCAAAAAAACTGGTCCGTTCAAATCGCTCGACGATTTTTGTCGCCGCGTAGATTTGCGTCTGGTCAATCGCCGCGTGCTCGAGTCGCTTATCAAAGCCGGCGCGCTGGATCGGTTCGGTCGTCGTTCGCAGTTGCTCAAGGTGTTGGATCGCATGATGGCGGCGAGCCAGAGTGCACATAGCGCGAGTGATCGCGGACAATTGTCCTTGTTCGGCGCGGCGAGTCCAACGAGCAACACGTTGGGTTGGGGCGCGACGGCTGACACATTTGGCACGTTGCCGGACGAACCGGAAATTCCGAATCGCGATAAACTCGCGACCGAAAAAGAATTGACCGGCGCGTACTTTTCCGACAATCCGTTGATGCGTCTGTCCAAACTCGCGACGAAAGACATTACGCATTTCGTCACTCAGTTGGACGAATCGTCTCAGGGTAAGACGGTTGCGTTTGCGGGGATGGTCACGAACACGCGCGTCATTCAAACGAAAAAAGGCGACACGATGGTGTTCGTCAGCATGGAAGACCCGACGGGCGACATCGAGTTGACCGTGTTTCCGAAAACGTACGCGAAAACGCGCGAGTTGTGGCGCGTTGAAATGATTCTGCTTGTCTCCGGCAAAGTCGAGTTTCGCGAGGGCAAGGTGCAACTGCTCGTGGACTCGGCGCGCGAGTATGAAATTCCGACGACGGACGACCGACCGCCGACCGCCGAAGCGACGACATCGAATAACACTCCAGCGCCGACGATCCAATTCGCAATGCCTGACAGCCACGAAGCCGCCATCGCAGACGTGGCGGTGATAGTCGAGGACAGTGTCGCGACGGTTTCGTCAGACGCTGCGCCGCCGATGCCGGAAGAACCGCCATTCGAATTCGACGCGTTGCCCGCGCCGCCGGCGAAACCGTCTGCGCCGCCGCCAATGCCGGATGTGCCGATCATACCGGACACGCCGCCCGAACCGCGCGCGAGAAGTAATGGCGGAAACGGCAACGCCATCAATGGTCACGTGACCACGCGCGCGGTGAGAGAACCTGGGTCGTCATATGGCTCGCCGCGCCACGTGCGAATCACGCTCGACCGCACGAACGATTACGACGAGGACATGCGCCGCATGCGCGAAGTGTTTCGCGTGTTGACGAGTGCGACCGGGCGCGATCGCTTTACGTTTTTTGTCGCGCATCAACACGGTACTGTGCAGTTGGACTTTCCCAACTTCACGACGCACTATGGCTTGGTGCAAGACATGCTGAACGAAATGGTCGGCGAGTGGGGATCGTTGGATGTGCAGTAGACTGAAGCCAGGAGTCGGAATTCAGAATTCAGAAGGTCGCGTGAGAAAAGCGACCTTTTGTTTTTCGGGGCGCATTGTGTATAATGCAAGGCGCAAATTCACCAACGGGAAGTGGCATGTTTAATTTTCTGAAACGCAAAGAACAAGTCAAAGAGAGTCTTACCAAAACGCGGCAATCGTTCTTTTCGAAACTGACCTCGCTCGTCGTCAAGAACGAAGTGACCGAGGAATACTGGACCGCGCTCGAAGAAATACTCATCGGCGCAGATGTGGGCGTGGACACGACCGTCGCGCTCGTGGACAAGTTGCGCGTGCGCGCAGAGAAAGAAGGTGCGCGCACAACGGATCGCGTTCAAGCGATGCTTAAGGAAGAACTGATCGCGATTCTCAAAATCCAAAATTCGGAATTCAAAATTCAAAATTCGATTCCGCAGGTTGTGCTTGTGGTCGGGGTCAATGGTTCGGGTAAGACGACGAGCATCGGTAAACTGACGAACTATCTCAAAGCGCAAAATAAAAAAGTGATTCTCGCGGCGGCGGATACGTTTCGTGCCGCGGCGATTGACCAACTAAAAATCTGGGGCGAGCGGAATGGCGTGGATGTCGTCGCGCATCAACCGGATTCCGACCCAGGCGCCGTCGCGTACGATGCATGGCAAGCCGCGAACGCACGGCACGCGGACTATCTCGTCGTAGACACGGCGGGACGTTTGCAGACCAAGTTCAACTTGATGAAGGAACTCGAAAAAATCGCGCGCGTTCTGCAAAAGAACGATCCGACCGCGCCGCACGAAACCTTGCTCGTGCTCGATGCAGTGACCGGGCAGAATGGTTTGCAGCAAGCGCGCGAATTCAAAAAAGCGACGCCGCTCACGGGCTTGATTCTGACGAAACTTGATGGCACCGCCAAGGGCGGCATCGTGTTTGCGATTGTCAAGGAATTGCAAGTGCCGATCAAGTTTATCGGCACTGGTGAAGCGATTGACGATTTCGCCGAGTTCGACGCGCAAGATTTTGTAGATGGATTGTTTGAGTGACCCCTCCCCAGCCCTCCCCTTATCAAGGGGAGGGAGTCAGCTCTGCTACACTTCCTCCCTTGGCAAGAGGAAGGAACGGGTATTGCCACATTCCCTCCCCTTATCAAGGGGAGGGAGAAAGTAGCCCTATGTGCCTCCCCCTGCAAGAGGGAGGGAAAGGGCATCGCCACATTCCCTCCCCTTAACAAGGGGAGGGTAGGGTGGGGTTTGTGGATGCTGAATGACCAAGGTTTACAACCGCGCGACCGAAAAAGAATTACGACAACAATTGCGCCGCAATATGCCCAAAGCAGAAATTGTTTTGTGGTCGCGCTTGCGTAATCGCCAGGTTCTTGGTTATAAATTCCGACGTCAGTTTAGTGTTGGCGCTTACGCGATTGATTTCTATTGCCCCGAACTCAAGTTGGCAATCGAAGTAGATGGCGATAGCCATTTCAATCCGAATGCAATGGAGAACGATCGAGTTCGTCTATCTTTCATTGAATCATTTGGGATTTGTTTTGTCAGGGTCACGAACAATCAGATTTATCATAGCATTGACGATGTGATGGAATATATCACGCAGATAATCATGCAGAAGACAACCCCACCCCGACCCTCCCCTTGTCAAGGGGAGGGGGAATTCTCTCCAAGTTAGGGTGGAGTTTTTGAAGGGAGCGTTACGTTGGAAGATTTGAAAGCTAAACTCACCGAACTGAACACGCGCATCAGCACACTCTTGGAGCGTCTTTGACATTGCAGGAAAAGAAAAACGCGCTGCCGAGTTGGAAGAGAAAGCCGCGCAGCCGGATTTTTGGAACGATAACGTCGCCGCGCAAACGCAGATGCGCGATCTCACCGCGCTGAAAGCAGAGACGACGACGTGGCGCGAACTCGAAGCGAAAACGCGCGACGCGCTCGGCTTGATCGAACTTGCCATCGAAGAGGATCAGCCGGAAATGGGTGACGAAGTTGCGCGCGAAGTGCCGGAGATCGAAAGCAAACTTGCCGCGCTCGAATTTGAGATGCTCTTTTCCGGCGACTATGATCGCAACGGCGCGATCCTTTCGATTCACGCCGGTGCGGGCGGCACCGAATCCCAGGATTGGGCTTCGATGTTGATGCGGATGTACCTGCGCTATGCGGAGACGCGCAATTACAAAACGGATATTTACGAAGAGACCGATGGCGAAGAAGCGGGCATCAAATCGGTAGACATTCACATCGAGGGGCAGTACGCGTACGGACGATTGAAAGCCGAGCGCGGCGTGCATCGCCTCGTGCGGCTGTCGCCGTTCGACGCGAATCATCGGCGGCACACGTCGTTCGCGCTCGTCGAAGTGACGCCGGAGATCGAGGATGCGACGGAAATCGAGGTCAAGCCGGAGGAGGTCAAGATTGATATTTATCACGCGTCGGGACACGGCGGACAGAATGTGCAAAAAGTTTCGACGGCGGTGCGGCTCACGCACATTCCGACCGGCATCATCGTGACGTGTCAGAACGAACGCTCGCAGTTGCAGAACAAGGAGAATGCGTTCAAGGTTCTGCGTTCGCGCTTGGTCGAACTCGAAATCGAAAAGCGCGAACAGGAAAAAGCGCGACTCAAAGGACAACACGTCGAGGCGGGTTGGGGCAATCAGATTCGTTCGTACGTGTTGCATCCGTACCAAATGGTCAAGGATCATCGCACCGAGTACGAGACCTCGCGCACCGACCTGGTTCTCGACGGCGATCTCGACGCGTTCATCGAAGCGTACTTGAAAAGCCAAGTGGGACAGTAGGCAGTGTGAACAGTGAACAGGAGGTCAAAATGACGCCAAAGGAATTGGAAGCGATGATTGAACGAGCTGACCAAGCCGGTGTGCGGTTAGAAATTGTTGGCGGCATGCCGGTGTGGGAAGCGTTTCCAGCGATAAAGCATCAGGAAGCGGTTGATCGTATTCGCAGTACAATCCAGTCTAGTCCGCTTGCAGGTTCTGGGTGTGGTTGTTTTCATTACGCGGATATTTACATTCAGTTTCCTGATGGTTCACTAAAGCGTCCAGACATTTCAATTTTTTTTCGTCGCCCTGATGAAACAGAACATGCTGTCACGCTTATTCCCGAAGCCGTGATCGAAGTCATTAGCAAAGGGTACGAGGCGAAGGATATGGAACTCGCGCCGTACTTGTATCTCGCGCAAGGGGTGAAAGATGTGGTCATATTTGACCCGTTTACGCTGTTCGTGCTCCATGCACGGCGCGATGGAAGGAAAAATTTCACATCGCCGATAAAGATTCAGTTCGAGTGTGGATGTCAGTGCGAGGTGTAAACACCGGGACCGTCCAAGTTTTTGAAAACCTGGACGGTTTTTCATTTCACGGTGAATTTGCCTGGTTCGATAGTTTCGCGCGGGATGTAATTTTCGTCGAGCAACAATGCGTCAATGCCTTGTTCGGCTTGGTACATCAAAACCTGAATCGAGTACTCACCCGGCGAGATGTCGCTTGGTAATGTGAACGTGTACGCATCGGACACGGCGACATTCGGTCTCCACAAAAAAGTCCTCCCCGCCGGTTCGCGGTCTTGTTGCGCGATTTTATTACCGTGCGCATCCACGACGCGCACCGACGCGCTATAGTACGCGTCAATTTTGTTGAGCGGCAACCAGGTCAGCTTGAGCGCGAGTGAATCGCCCGGTGCGTACTGCGATTTCAGTGCCGAGGTCAACGCCACACGCGCCGGGATAATGACTTGATGTGCTGGCTCGCCACTTTCCACCGAGACGTTCCCCGATAAATCCCAGGGTCCAAATCCATCGCCAAATACCTGCAAGCGCAGTTGATAATTGCCCGGTTGCGCGGGCGCATTCACGCGAATCGGAATGACGGACACGCTTGAAGTGACCACGGGTATCGTGGCGTTCACTTGCTCGCGTGTGCCGTTGCTCCAATTCGCAAACATCCGCAGTTGCGCGGTGGGCTTGACCGCAAAAATTTGATTGCCCCGATTTCGCACGATGAGATAAACCAAATACGATTGATTCGGCGCGGCGGGATGGGGCAAATACAATTGTGGCGACAAGGATTTGACTTGCGGTAAACTCACGCCGCGGTAAATCAAATCGTCGCCCAGTTGTTTTTCCAGTTGAACGCCAATCGAGCGATTAATCGCTTCGAGTCGCGTGTTCCAGTCGGGCATTTGCTT
This sequence comes from Chloroflexota bacterium, assembly GCA_016219275.1. NCBI lineage: Bacteria > Bacillati > Chloroflexota > Chloroflexota bacterium. The sequence continues at coordinate 93,698 of JACRBM010000045.1, read as the reverse complement.
AGTGTGGACGACGACAAATTGCGTGCCCAAGACATGTAGCAGAGCAAGCGAGCGTTCATTCGGAAACGCTTGCATCTCGTATGCAATCTCGCCGCGTTTGCCGGGATTGAATCCGCTGTAACCATCGGGCGTATTCTGCCAGTGGTACGTCGAAAGATATTGCGTCGTCAGATCGAGCGGCTTGGTTGGATCGCTTGCAATCATCGGCAATTCGAGAATCACACCTGGTGGTTGCTGGCGTAGCCAACGCACGTACTCGGGTATCTCATTCCACACCGGCACGGGCGTGATTTGCGCGGCGGGGAGCGCGAGGTATTCGAGGGCGATCAAGAAAAGCGTTATTGGTAATTGGTAATTGATGAAACGCGCTAAGCGTGTGTGAGGCGTGATGCGTGAAAAGCCAAATCCGGTCAGGATGGCGAGCGCGAACATGACGAGCACGTCAAACCGCACCGGCCCACGCAGCGCACGCATTAGGGGAAACGCGTCGTAGAGCCAGCGGTACGGAAGCGTGAGGTCAGTCGCGTTGTTCGGTGCGAGGAAAAGACGCGGACCGAGCGAAAATAAAATGCCAAAAATTAATAGTATAAAGTAAAACCAACGTTCACGATTCTTTGTCGCAGCGATGCCAATAATTGCGAGGACAACCGCGAGGATGCCGGGAAAGAGATTGTCGAGTGGATAGCCGCCGTTCATAATCGGCGGGCGCGGCGCGAGCAAGTTGCCGTACAGAAAATTTTGCGGCGACACTTCGGTGTACAGTTTCAAACTCGCGCTGAACGGCTCGCTCTCAGTTACCTTGCGCTCGAATCCCATCTCGCGTTGAACCTGCAAGTACGGGATGAAGAATGGGACGATGAGGATGGCGATGAGGATGGCTGAAACAAGTAAACGAGTGAAAAGTAAACGGTAAACAGTGAATAGTTGGATTTGAACCGAATTGCGAATTGCGTATAGTGTGATAAACAACCAGATGAAATACAGCGCGACTGCGAATCCGGCGAGGAACGCGTAATAAAAAGACGAGAGGGCTTGCAGAGAAAAGAAAAGCGCGAAGAGAAAACAAATTCGTAGTTCGTAATTCGTAATTCGTAATTTGAATTTTGAATTTTGAATTTTGAATTCAGAATTTAGAATTCTTCGCAGCCACAGCATCGCCAACGGCAGCCAGCCAAACGACAGCAACTGCACCTGCGCGAGATTGCCGAGATTGTACGGATTGAACGCGAAAATTGTACCGGCGACAATACCTGCGCCGCGCGAGCGCGTGAGATCGAACACGAATAGGTACATCGCGTACGCGGCGAGGAAGAACGACGCGAGCAAAGCCAGGTTGTAACCCAGGACGGTGTTGTCGAACGCGAGGTTGAAGGGAAGCGCGAACAGTCCTTGCGGCAACATCGTTTCGGAGTAGGCGAGTGTGTTGGGGTACGGGTAAAAGATATTCGCGTTGAACAGGTTGAGCGGATCGGTGATAAGCGCGTGCCCCACCCACGCGACAATCCACGTGTTGAGCAACGCGTCTTGCTTGTCCTCGACCGCGTTCGCGATGTGCAGGACGAGCGGATTCGTCATCACGCATGTCAGCGCGGTAAAGAGGATGAGCGCGAGACCGTCTCTTGATAAAATCGAACTTGAATGTAGAGGAGCAAGGGAGCGGGGGAGCGGGGGGGCGCTGTTTTTCCCTCGCTCCGCTGCTCCTCTGCTCCCTGGCTCTGATGTTCGTCCCATCAACTCAGCAATCCCTTGCGCCAATCGCGCGCGTCCCATTTCGCTTTCAACTGTTTTTTGAATTCAGCCGTCCACGCGGGGTCGCGCATTTTTTCGTGGAGCAGGGGCCAAACCGTTTCGCTGTCCGCGTCAATCGTGCCGAGAATTTCTTGAACGTAGCGGTCCACTTCGATGCGCGCGGATTTGATCGTCGGAATATCGAGTTCTTCAAGAATCGAGTCGAGGTTCACAGTATAGAACGGCATACGTTCCTCCTTCGTTTGCGGACAATTATAACGCACTTGCCCGCGTTCGCAAAAAAGTGTCTACTCAGCTCATCCTTGCGAAGATTGCCAATCACTTCTCCTTCGCAAGGTTGAGCTGTCGCAAAAAAAGAGCGATTCCGGTAAAAGCCGGAATCGCTCTCTGGCGGGATGAGGCGTCTTTCATCCCTTGACGTACTTGTTGAAAAAGGCAATCGAACGCTGGATCGCTTGCGAAAAATTCACCGAGATGTTGTGGTTGTCGCCCTTGTAACTATAGAACTCGACCGGCTTGCCCGCCGCTTTGACCTGGCTAAATAATTTTTCGGAAAATGCAAACGGCACACTCGTGTCGGCGGTGCCGTGGTGCAATTGAAGCGGTCCCGACAAATCGCCGAGGAACGCATTCGGCGAGATCGAATCCCAGAATTGCGGATTTTGGTCCGGGCTTCCGTACTGATATACCAGGTCTTGTCGCCAACGTCGCGCAAAGGTTGGAAATGCCGGCGTCGGCGCGGGAGTCCCCCCGCGATTCCAATTGTTCAGCAAATCGGGGTACGACGCGACGACGCCCGCCCAAATCACGCCGGCTTTGATCTCTTTGCTCGTAACCATCGCGCGCAGTGTGATGCTCCCGCCCATCGAGTGTCCCCACATGCCGATGCGATTCGGATCCGCGTCCTTGTATTTCTTGACGGATGCTAACGCATTGAGCACGTCAATCGTGTAGTCAGGCGAACCGTACCCGCCGCTCGCGATGCCATCCGATTCGCCGTGCCCGCGATAATCGGGACGAAACACGATGTAGCCATTGCGCGCGAATCCATCCACGTACGCGACGTAACGCTCGGTCGTTTTGTACTGCGACGGTGGAATGTAACCGTGGTTGAACACAATTGCCGGAAATCCCGTTTTCGGTTTCGTTCCGTCCGGGATCGTCATCAATGCGAAAATCTTCAAGCCATCGGATTGGTACGACACGAGGTACCGTTTATAGTTTGTGCCCGACGCTAACGTTTCCTCGATGACGATATCGCTTCCCGGATACTCGCGCGCGCGCATGAGTGTGACGGTAAGCGGATGTGGTGTTGGTGTTGGCGTTGACGTTGGTGTGGTAGTCGGTTCGAATGTTGGCGAGGGCGAGGGCGATAGCGCGATGGTGGGCGTGCTCGACGCCGGCGGTGCGCTCCCACACGCGCTGACGAGTGTCAATGCGAGGAGCGCGAGGATCAATGCTCTATTCGATTTCACAAATATCCTTTTATGCGGAGCGGGATTGACGATACTTGTACTACGTGCGAATTCCGTTTTTGGGTTCACGTGAAATGCGTGTCAATCCAGCGGGCACGATTGCGTGAGCGGGACAAGTGGTGTAAAATACCGGTGAATTTATCGAAGGAGTTGACCTATCAATTCGCTGGCTCAATCGAACGCGACGCCGATCACCGAATTGCCCGAAGATCAACATTGGTGGTTTGCCACGCGCACATGGTCTTTACTGAATTTGCTCGATGCGAACGTATCACGTCGCGATGGCGATGTGCTCGACATCGGTTGCGGCGCAGGAAATATGATTCATCACTTGGCGCGCTACGGACGCGTCAAAGGCGTCGAAGTGGACGCGCGCCCGGTCGCGATGGCGCAACAGCGCGGCTATGATGTTCGTCAGGGCGATGCGACGCGCGGTATTCCATTTCCTGACGCGTCTTTCGATCTTGTCACCGCGCTCGATGTGATCGAACATGTGAACGAAGACGCGGCGATCATTCGCGAGGCGTCGCGCGTTTTGCGACCGGGTGGTGTGCTCGCGATCTCGACGCCGGCGTTTCAATGGCTGTGGAGTTACAACGATGTGCTGAACGGACACAAGCATCGTTACACACCGAACGAATTGCGCGCACTCGTCGAGCGCGCGGGCTTGCGCGTCAAACGCTTGACCTTCGGTTTCTTGCTCGTGTTCCCGATGTCCGCGCCGCTGATTCTGTTGCGAAACGCGATGGGGCAGAAGCAACAACTCGAATCGCATCACTTTGACGCGGACGCGTACCAAGTCGAGATGGAACCGGTCGCACCGTGGCTCAACACGATTCTGCGTGGCGTCGGTCGCATCGAAGCCGCGCTGATCGCGCGATTCAATTTGCCGATGGGCACGTCGTTGATGGTGATCGCGAAAAAGGAGTGACGAAAATGTCTGAAGCAAAAGAAACCAAAGAGTTGTCCTGGGAAGATCATCTCGCCGAGACGATCAAGGCGTTTCGCAAAGAGATGCAGGGGCGGCACGGCGACATGTTTCCGGACGAATTTCACACGCACCGTCGCGCGGCGTACCGCGAAGTGTTGCTCGCGTGGCGGTCATTGATTGACGCGCGCATCGAGAAACTCGAAAAAATCGAGCAGGACAAAGCCGCGCCGAAAGCGACACGCATCCAGGTCGAATAAATCACGCGCGTCGGGTCCAGTAGTACATCGTCAGCCCGATCAAGACGACGAACGCCATACCAGCGGACACGCGCGGATCGAACATCGCCGTGAACAACACGAGCAATGCTGCGCCCGCGTTCAACCACGTGTTCGTTCGGTTCTTCATTCGTGCCTCTCACGTATCCTCATCGAGTCCCGATCGTGTGACCCTCACACATTGATTGGGACATTTCGCTGTAGCAATCTAAATTACGAATTTGTTTTGGACGCGGATTCACCCGGATTTTCGCGGATGTGAAAAACCATCCGTGTGAATCCGCGTTCTATTTGTTCCATCACACCGTATTTGCGAAAAACTTGACAAGAATGGAACAAAGTAATAGTATAACGTTGCACTAAAACGATACACTAATTTTGTTTAACGATACACAAGCATCTGCGGTGAGGTCCCACAATGGCGTCTGAAGTCACTATCGAAGATGTCGCCCGGCTCGCGAATGTTTCTGCGAGCACGGTGTCCAACCTCCTCAACGGTCGCACCGAACGCATGCGCCCCGAAACGCTCGACCGCGTTCAGCACGCGATCGAACAACTGGGCTACTCTCCCAATCGCACCGCGCGCTATTTGAAAACCGGGCACATCGAAATGATCGGCGTCATCGTGCCCTCGGTTGCCAATCCCTTTTACGGCGCGTTCGCGCGTTGCATCGAACAAGCCGCGCTCAAACACGGTTATCAAATTCTCCTCGGCAACAGCGAGCGCGACCCCGAACGCGAACGACGTTACGCGGAAGAGATGTGGAGCCACGGCATTCGCGGACTGATCACCGGCTCGTCGCCGCTCGCGCTGACACACCTCGCGAGTTTGGTCGAGCGCGGACTGTGCATCGTCGCGTTCGACCGTTCAGAACAATCGTCCGACGCGTTGACGATTGACAGCATCAGCGTGGACAATGTGCGCGCCGCGCAGATCGCGACCCAGCATTTGATTTCGCTCGGTCATCGCCGCATCGGCTTCTTGACCGGTCCCGTGCGTACGATCAATCGCTTGCAACGTCTCGGCGGCTATCGCCGCGCGTTGACGGACGCGGGCATCGCGCACGACCCGGATTTGATTTGGGAGAAATCGCTCGCGAGCGGTTTTGGCGATACCGAAGGCATCGAACTAGGTCGGCAGGGGGTGACGGAATTACTGGGTCGCGCAAATCGTCCGACCGCCTTAGTTGCGATCAACGATATGTACGCGCTCGGCGCGTATGCCGGCGCGCGCGACCTGGGTCGGCGCATTCCAGATGATCTTTCGATTGTTGGGATTGACGACATCGTGCTCGCGCAAGTGGTTGATCCTCCGCTGACTACGGTGCGTCAACCGTTGAACGAAATGGCGGCGACCGCGGTCGAGACGATCATCCAGCGTATCGAGAACAAATCGAGCGACGCGCCGCAACACGTCACGCTCGCACCCGAACTCATCGTCCGCAAATCCACCACAAAACCCAGCATGTAATTCTTGCCACACATTCCGCGTCACACGGAAGCGCTCAATTTTTTCCGCGTGCTTCCGTGTAATTCTGTGGCTGAGCAAAAAGGAATCAAAATGGAAATCAATCTCAAGGGAAAAAAAGCAGTTGTCACCGGCGGCAACATTGGCATCGGTCGCGCGATTTCGCGCGCGCTCGCGTGCGCCGGCGCAGATGTCGCGATCACGTACTTTGACGACGACGAAGAAGCGGCGAAAACGATTCGCGCGATGGGTTGTGAGTGTCCGTACTTGCATCTCGACGCGACGAACAGCGCCGAGGTCAACCAGGTCTTTGCGGAAATCGCCAACCGACTTGGCGGACACATTGACATTCTCGTGAACAACGCCGGACACTTGGTCGGTCGTGTGCCGGTCGCGGAGATGACCGACGAGTTTTGGCGCAAGGTGATCGAAGTAAATATGACGACCGCGTTCTTTTGTTCGCGCGCGGTGATTCCGTTGATGAACACGGGCTGGGGACGCGTCATTAACATGTCGTCGCTTGCCGGACACGACGGCGGCGGCGCGGGCGCGGTCGCGTACGCGGCGGCGAAAGCCGGCGTCGCCGGGTTCACGCGCGGTCTCGCGAAAGAAATGGCGGCAAAGGGCGTGACGGTCAACGCGCTCGCCCCAGGTTTCATCCAGGGCACCCCGTTCCACAACACGTTCACCAAACCCGAAGTGCAACAAACGATCATTTCGAAAATTCCGGTCGGACGCGCCGGCACGCCGGACGATGTGGCGAACACTGTTCTCTATCTCGCGTCCGATCTCGCGTCGTTCGTCACCGGCGAGGTGATCGAAATCAACGGCGGTGTGTGGTTTGCGTAAAAGCATCCTGTGGTGCGAGCAAGCTACCCGCACCACAGGAAACCAGTTTTTCTGACAGAGCAGTCAGTCATGCCTCTCTTTTCTTCTTCTGATCTGATTTCAGCGCGACAGCGCATTGAACGTCACGCGTGGGCGGCGGAAATTTTTGCCGCCGTGTCTGCGCGCGCGGATGCGTGGTTGGCGAATCCCGCGCGCGTCCCTGCGCTCGCCGGCGGTTGGATCCACGATTACGTTTGCCCCGAACATTGGAATGCCCTCACATTCGACCCAGGTTCGCCGCACACGCATCGCTGCCTCTTTGGCGAAATGCACACTGGCGAAAAACTCGATGCCGCGTGGCGCGTTGCCGAACATCGCCGCATCGCGAACACCGCGCGTGACCTGGGTCTGGTGTACGCAATGTCGGGCGACGCGCGTTATGCCGATGCGGCACTCGCGATTCTCGCGCAGTACGCCGACGCGTATCGCGAATACGCCGGCGCGGGCGAGGCGCGTGACTGGATGCTCAAAGGGCGCGTGTTCAATCAGGCATTGACCGAGGCATTGTGGGCGATACCGATTCTGCACACGTACGATTTGGTGCGCGCGGCGCTGACGCGCGAACAAGACGCGCGTATCGCGGACGGCTTGTTGCGTCCGCTTGCCGAAACGATGACGACCGCGCAAGATCAGTTGGTTTGCCAAGAGAAGAATCTCAAAAGCAACTATAACGCATGGCTCATCGCCGTCCTGGGTCTGCTCGGTTATGCGCTCGATGACAAGACGCTCGTGGCGCGTGCGCTGGACAGCGACGCCGGGTTCTGCGCGCATCTCGGTGTGGCGATTCTGCCGGATGGTTTCGAGTACGAGGGCACGCCGTACTATCACAATTTTGTCGCGCTCGCGTACACGATTCTCGCCGAAGCCGCGCGCGCGAATGGTCGCGATCTGTACGCGGTGCGTGGAGCGCAGGGACAATCCATCGAATTGATGTGGCGCGCGCTCGCGTCGCTCGCGTACGCGGACGGGACGATGCCGGCGATCAACGACGGCGCGTATCAACTCGGCGGCGCGTTCACGGCGGAGATTTCCGAGACGTATGAAATCGCGCTCGCGCGCACGCACGAACCGGTGTTCGCGTGGTTACTCGATCGTACTCTGCCATTGCGAGGAGCCGCAGAGCGGTTCGCGACGAAGCAATCACCCCTCCCTTACCCTCCCCTCGACAAGGGGAGGGCGGGGGTAGGGTTGGAGATTGCTTCGCAAAAAACGTTCGCAATGACACGTGCAGCACGCGACGCGTGGAGCGCGCTCATCTTTGGAGAACGTGACATTGCGAACGCGCCGATGCCGCGCCGCACTTCGGTGTGCCTGCAACCGGTTGGCATCGCGGTGTTGCGGGACGATGCGAACGCGCAAGAAGTGTGTGTACCATTCGGCGCGTATGCCGGCTCGCACAGCCACCTCGACCGGCTCGCCGCGCAAATTTTTCCGTGGAGTACCGATCCTGGCACGCCGTTGTACGGCGTCGCCGCACGCGCGACCTGGTATCAGCAGACCGCCGCGCACAACGTCGTCATCATGGATGGTAAATCGCAAGCGCAGTGCGGCAGCAAATTGCTAAATTGGATTACCACACCCGACTCGACGATGCTGTGGCTTGATTCCGATTCGTTGTATCCGGGTGTGCGCGCGTCGCGTTTGCTGATGCTTGCCGATGGCGTGTTCAAAGATTCGTTTCTGCTCGAAGCCGATAGCGAGCACACGTTTGACTGGCTCTTGCATGTGGATGGCGATTGCAATTTCAACGGCGTGACGAGCGACGCCGAAGCAAAAGTGGGCGAGGGCACGTATCAATTTCTAACGCGCACCGCGCATCGCGATGCGGCGACGCGTTTCCAATTCACGGTGCGACACAACGACCAAAATTTTCGCGTGACGCTGTCTTGCGAAATCCCGTTCGACATCATTATCGCGCGCAGTCCGGCGCACGTCGCCACGCCGACCCAGCCGCGTCAAACGATTATGATGCGCGCTTACACGCGGCGCATCAATTTTGTCGCCACGAGCGAGTTGATTCGATGAAGCATCTTTTTCTTGGCTCGAAAAATTTTGACGAATGGCGCGCCGTCGCGCAGACCACGCATCGCGCGCGGTTCGCGCGCGTGATCGAGCAAGCTGAGACGTACCTCGCGTACGTGCCACCCGTCGAACATCCGCGCGAAACGATCACGTATATCGGCATGGCAGCAGCGAACCTCGCGTTCGCATTTCGCTTGACCGACGACACGCGCTATCTCGACCGCGCGCGCGAGTGGATCAAGATCGCGATCAGTTATCCGCACTGGGGTAAAGCGAATCTGCCAGACCATGATCTCGACGCGGGCTGGCTCTCGTTCGGACTGGGCTTGAGTTACGATTGGTTGTACGAGTTTCTGCCAACAAAGGAACGCGACGCACTGTGCGCGAAATTACGTTTGCAAGGCACGCGGTTGTACGATTTCGCGGTCGGCGGTGAAGGCAATTGGTGGAGCGTCGCGTTCTGGCAAAATCACAATTGGATTTGCTACGCGGGACTCGCGACGGTCGCGTACGCGCTCGAACGCGAACATCCCGAAACGCGTGCGTGGTCGCAACGCGCGGTTGAGAATTTCAAAACGGTGCTCGCGTTGATGCCGGAGGATGGCTCGGATTACGAAGGCGTTGTTTACTGGTGTTACGGATTTCCGTGGTTGTTGATTCCCGCCGATCTGATTCAGCAACAAACTGGGATTGATTTACACCAATCCGAATTTCTCCGCAACACATTCTACTATCGCCTCTACGCGTCCGCGCCGAATTTGATTGACACGGCGAATTTTGGCGATTGCCACGACCGGCGTTCCGCGCACGCGCTCGCAATTTACTATCGCCTGGCGAGCGTGTATCGCAACGGACACGCGCAATGGCTCGCGGATCATTTCGAACGTATCGGCGAATGGGAACGCGAACGCAAACAAGGTCTGCTCAAACCCAGTTCCGCGTCGCACGCGTTCCTGGAATTCTTATGGTACGACCCAACGGTTGCGCCAACGCCGATTGCCGATTTGCCCACCACGCGCGCATTCCCCGACCTGGGTCTCGTCAGCGCGCGCACCGATTGGTCGCCGGACGCGACGTTCCTCGTGTTCAAGTGCGGCAAGCCGAACGGCGAAAAAGCGTGGACGCTCGGTCACGCGCTCGAAAAGCAAAACGACTGGAAGGTCGTCAAAACCGGCCACGCGCATCCCGACGAAAATTCGTTCATCCTCGTGCGTGGCGATGATTACCTCGCGGTGGACGAAGGGTACAGTCAGAAAAAACAATCGTGTCAGCACAACACAATTTTGGTGGATGGCAAGGGACAGTATCACGAAGGTGTTTACAACGTTGCGGACGGACTCGGCGTCGAGTGGGGCGGCACGTTCGAGAATGATTTTGCCGGGCGACGCGTGGTGTACGCGCGCGGCGACGCCGCACACGCGTACGATCCCGCGCTCACACTCGACCGATTCACGCGGCAGATGCTGTTCGTTGATGGCAAGTACATAGTGATTTGCGATGACCTCGCGTCGCGTGAGCCGCGCGAGTTTACGTGGCAGTTGCAAACGGATGCGCCGATGGCGGATGGCATTTCGCAATTCGCAATTCATAATTTCGGCGCAGTTCTTGGTGACACTCGTTTCACCGTTTCAGTTGTCGAACCGGCACAATTCGCGGTGAAGAACATTGAGCAAGAAATCGTCGCGTATCCGTCGTCGTCTACGCCGGAATGGGTGCTGCGTCATCCGCAACACACGTTGATGCTGACGCCGGAACGCACGACCGCCACACGGTTTTTCGTCGCGCTTACCATCGCAACGCCGACCCAGGTTGAGGCAATCGCGTGTGAAGTGGGCAGTGCCTTGTCGCTAAACGAATCGGTTGCGCGCGTGATTGTTGCGTTCGCGCGTGGTGCGCGCGGCATCAAGATCGCGGGTGAAATCGAGACGGATGCGCGTTGGATCGTCGCCGGTTTTCGCGGCGAGACGCTCGATTATTTCGCGGCGGGTGATGCAACGCGTGTGTGGATCGGCAAGCAATTGCGTTTCGCATCCGCCGAGCCGGTGTCGTGCGAGGCGGACGGGGCAACGTGGCGCGTGAACGCGCGTGCGCCTGAATGGATGAGTTTCTGGTCAGCATCGCCGCGCGAGTCGGTCGTCGTCAATGGCGCATCGGCGAACGCGAATTTCGACGCGATGCTTTCTCTCGTGCGCGTGTTCGTGCCACGCGGCGATGTGAAAATTCACTGTAGCGAACGCTCGCCGGAGCATTCCGTAGACATCAACGGCGCAGAAGGAGAACGAATATGACACAATCGGTGACGACGCACGCAACGGTAGTGCGCGTACCATTTCGAGAACGCTTCAAAACACCGGAATGGCTTTCGGGCTATTTATTCATCTCACCGTGGATCGTCGGTTTTTTGGTCTTTACGCTCGGACCCTTTATCGCGTCGCTGTATATCAGTTTCACCGAATGGGATTTTGTCAAAGCGCCGGAGTTTATCGGCGCGGACAATTATGTGAAACTTGTAAACGACCCACTCTTTTGGCAATCGCTCAAAGTGACGACGGTGTACGCGCTGGGGCGCGTGCCCCTGGGCATTGCCGTCGGACTCGCGGCGGCGTTGTTGTTGAATCAAAAAGTTCGGTTCGTCGGTTTGTGGCGCGTGATTTATTACATGCCGGTCGTTCTGCCGCCGGTCGCCGTGTCGTTGTTGTGGATGTGGGTCTACAATCCGGATTACGGAATTCTCAACGGCATGTTGTGGACCGTGTTTGGCATTCGGGGACCGGCGTGGTTGCAGAACGAGTTCTGGGTCTTGCCCTCGTTGATGATGATGGCAGTGTGGGGCATGTTGGGAAAAAATATGATCGTCTACTTGTCCGGCTTGCAGAGCATCGCGCCGGAAATGTACGAAGCCGCGGACATTGACGGCGCGAATGTGTGGCGCAAATTCTTTAACATCACTCTGCCGATGATGACGCCGATCATCTTTTTCAATTTGATCATGGGGCTGATGGATTCGTTCAAACTGTTCACGCAAGCATACGTGATGACCGGCGGCGGACCGCGTTACGCGTCGCTCTTCTACGTCTACTATCTCTATCAGCACGCGTTCCAACGCTTCCACATGGGCTATGCCTCCGCGATGGCGTGGGTCTTTTTTCTCATCTTGATGCTGTTCACCGTGCTCGTCTTTCGCTCGTCCAAGTTGTGGGTTTATTACGAGAGCACGTTGGGAAAGGGCAAGTAACCGATGATGGCTAATCCATCCAAACTCATGCGCGGGCTGGGACGCGGCGTCATTTACGCGCTGCTCGCGCTCGGCGCGTTCGTGATTCTGATTCCCTTCGCGTGGACGTTGAGCACCGCGCTCAAAACGCCCCAACAAGCGTTGATGTATCCGCCGGTGTGGATCCCCGAGCCGGTCGTGTGGAAGAATTTTGTGGACGCGTGGAACGCGATGCCATTCGCCACATTTTATCGCAACAGTTTGTTGATCGCAGGATTGAACATCGTTGGGCAGGTGCTGAGTTGCTCGCTCGTCGCCTACGGTTTCGCGCGCTTGCGTTTTCCGGGGCGCGACGCCCTCTTTCTCGTCGTCTTGAGCACGCTGATGATTCCGTTCCAGATTCTTATCATCCCGCGTTTCATCCTGTTCAAGGAACTCGGTTGGCTCGATTCGCTGCTGCCCTTGATCGTGCCGAACTTTTTCGGCGGCGCGTTCAACATCTTTCTCCTGCGCCAATACTTTATGACCATTCCGCTCGAACTGGACGACGCCGCGAAGATGGACGGCTGTGGGCACTTGGGAATTTATTGGCGCATCATTTTGCCGCTCGCCAAACCGGCGCTTGGCGCGGTGATGGTGTTCGAATTTCTCGAATCCTGGGACGATTTCCTGGGTCCGCTCATTTACATCAGCTCGACCAAGAATTATACCGTCGCGCTGGGTCTCGCCGCGTTTCGCAACGATTATTTCATGGAATGGAATTTGTTCATGGCGGCGACCGCGGTCGCGATGGCGTTGCCGCTGATCATCTTTTTCATCGCGCAAAAGTACTTTATTCAAGGCGTCGCGTTGACTGGCTCTGGTGGTGTGAAAGGATAACAACCCATTTCGGAAAGGAGGCACGGAAAAATTCTTGCGTGCACATTCATCCATTGGCACATGCCCATTTATTTTTGAGGAGGATTCGAAGATGAAACACTCGCATTGGACCAAGACGCTCATGGTAATCCTGGCGCTGACGGTCGCGTTACTCGCGCTCGCCGCGTGCGCGACGCCGACGAGCGCGCCGACCGCGCCGACGAGCGCACCCGCCGCCAGTTCGAAAACCGAACCGACGAAACCCGCCGCGCCAAAAGGCAACGTAACGCTCCGATGGTTTATGCGCTGGGACAAGGTGCGCTTGGACGGCGTTGCCGCGCCGGTGATCGAAGCATTCCAAAAACAAAATCCCAACATCAAAGTGGAAATCGAAAACATCAGCAGCGGCACCGAGTACTGGATCAAACTGCAAACGATGATCGCGGGCGCGACCGCGCCAGACGTGATCTATCCCGCGACGCACAACGCGTACGCGCTCGCGTCCAAGGGCGCGCTGATGACGCTCGACGATTTGGCGGCGCGCGACAAGATTGATCTCAAAAAGTACGACCAGTCCATCCTGAATCTCTACAAGTACAACGGCAAAGTGTACTGCTTGCCGATTGACACTGCCGCCGTTGGCGTGTTTTACAACAAGGACATGTTCGACAAAGCCGGCATTGCGTACCCGAAAGAAGGTTGGAGCTGGGACGAATTTCTCGCGACCGCGCAAAAGCTGACCAAGGATACGAACAGCGACGGCAAGGTAGATCAATTTGGCGTGGACGTGTGGACCTCGTACTGGCCCGTCATCGTGTGGAGCAAGACCGGGCACGGCATCTTTGACGACATTCGCAAGCCGACCAAGATGTTGATCGAGGATCAAGAATCCATTGACGCGTTGCAATTCCTCGGCGATCTCACGAACAAGCACAAGGTAATGCCGAGCACCGCAGAACGCGCCAACATCACGGACATGTTCCTCGCCGGCAAAGCCGGGATGAACATCATCGGTCACTGGCGCGTGCCGCAGTACCAAACGATCAAAGATTTCAAATGGGATCTCGCGCCGCTTCCGAAAGGCAAAGTGCAAGCCAATCGCAGCGACGGCAGTTGCTTTGGCATCAGCGCGCAATCCAAGAATCCCGAAGCCGCGTGGGAGTTTATCAAATTCCTCGCCGGTCCCGATTCGATGGGTGTGGGCTTGCTGTTGGATTTGCAACAAATGACGCCGTCGCTCGTGGACTTTCAAAATTCGGATCGGTTTCTCAAACCGGCGAGTCTGACGATCAACAAAAAAGCATTCCTCGCCGGCAAGGAAAACTTGTTCACGATGTACGACCCGATTCATCCGATCTATGATGAAATCGCGACCGCGCAAAGCGCCGAGTTGGGCGAACTGTGGAACGGCAACGCCACCGCGAAAGACGCGCTCGCGCGGATGAGTCCCAAGATCAAAGAGATTCTGCAAAAAGCCAAGTAATGTCAGTGGATGGGGCGACGCATGCGTCGCCCCCAAGTTTGTTTGGAGTTCACCCATGATCAGACTCGGACTGTTCGTGTTGATGGCATTGATCGCGTTGACCGCGTGCGCGTCGCCGACGATTGCGCCGGAAAAACCGGCGGAGCAAGACGGTCTCGTCATTGCCGATTTCGAAAACGTGAACACACAATGGCTCGGTTACAATCAAGATACCCAGGTTCAGATCGCCGTTGGCGCAAAGCCGCCGGAGGGATTCCTTCCCGTTTCGAAATTCCACACCAAGTACACCGATCAATGGGTCAAGCCAACGGCTGGGTTGGTCGCGAGCACGGATCAGGTCAAGCAAGGCAAAACATCCGGCAAGTGGGAGAATGTCGTCGAGAACAATCGTCTCGTCGCGGTGGACATTCCGCACGATTGGAGCGCGTACAAGTACCTGACGTTCTGGGCGCACTCTGCCATCGCGAACAAGTCCGCGATTGAAATCGTCGCGTACTCCGAGGACGACAAAACCTCCGATGACGATTACTACAAACTTGAAATTGTGATTGATTGGACGGGCTGGCGCTTGTTCGAAATTCCGCTCAAGGAATTCGCGGCAACGCGCAATCCGATTGGCTGGAACAAGATTGACTATTTCAAGATCGCGTCTACCGGTTGGAGCCACAATCCCAACCCGAGCACGCTCCTGTACTTTGACGCGATGAAACTGTCGAATGCGAAAACGGAATCCGCGTTGAGCGTGACCTTGCCCAAGCAACATCCGAATTTGTTTGTGAACGCGACGGAGCTTGCCGAAATCAAAAAGAAGAGCGAAACGTACGACTGGGCAAAATCCGGTTTTCAAACGATCAAGACGAACGCGTTCATGTGGTCCACGCGGACGATCAAGTTGCCCGCGACCGGCGGCGGCTATTATCACGCGGGCGGCGAAGATTACGATATCACGCAAGCGCATTATGATTTGGCAAACGCCGCGCGCGATCTCGCACTGATGGCGCAGTTGACCGGCGAGACCAAGTACGGCGACAAGGCAAAAGAAATTTTGCTGGGTTATGCCGACAAGTACCTCTCGTACAAAATCCACGACAAGGAAGGACGCGAAGATAACAAAGCGAGCGCGGGCGGACGCGCGACCGCGCAGGGCATCAACGAAGCCGCGTGGGTCATTCCGCTCGCGTGGGCGTACGATTTGATGTACGATGACCTCACGTCCGCCGCGCGCGAGCAAATCGAAAAAAAGGTGTTGCGCCCCGCCGCCGAATTGTTGATGGAGAACAACGAAGGTCGCCACAATCATCAAGCCTGGTACAACGCCGGCATCGGCGTGATCGGTTTCGCGCTCGCCGACAAAGAGTACGTCGAACACGCGCTCAACAAAAAAGGGAGCGGTGTGTACTATCAGTTGAAGAACAGTATCAGCGTGGATGGCGCGTGGTACGAAGGTTCGATGCACTATCAGTTTTACGTGATGCAAGCGTGGATGCCGTTGTTTGAAGCGGCGTATCACGCGGGGATTGATTTGTATCAGGAACCGGGTTACAAGGCGTTGCTCGATTTTCCGTTGCGCTACGCGGATACGACTCTGTGTTTGCCGGTCATCAACGATGGGCGCCAGGTGTACCTGGGCGCGTCGGATCGCGCGCGCTATTACGAGTCCGCGTATCGCCGTTTGCGCGAGCCGCGCTATGTGAATGTTCTGCGCGCGACCGAGCGCGAATCGTTCGAGGCGTTGATGTACGGCGTCGCCGATTTGCCCGCCGCGTCGCCGGTGTCATGGCAGAGCGAACTGTTTGCGAAATCGGGACTGGCTGTGTTGCGCGCCGGTGCCGGCGTGAACGCGAAACACGTCGTACTCAACGCGATGGGGTACGAGGGCGGGCACAGTCATCCCGATCAGTTGGGCATCGTCTTCGCCGGGCTGGGTCGCACGCTTGCGCCGGATGCGGGTTCAATCAAGTACGAAGACCCCGCGCACGTCGGTTGGTACAAACAATCGCTCGCGCACAACGTTTTGATCGTCAACGAAAAATCGCAAGCGCGTGCGCCCCTCGCCGCGCTTGACGCGTTTGCGAGCGGCGTGCAGCTCCAGGTCGCGCGCGCGTCCACGACAAAATCGTACGGCGGGGTGTATTATGCGCGGACGATTTTGTTGGCGAGCGATTACTGGGTTGATCTGACGCAAGCCGAGAGCGCGGTCGAAAACAAGTACGATTGGGTGTACCACAACTATGGCAAATTCGCGAGCGATTTGAATTTGCAATCTACGACCGGCGTAGTCGGCAAAGCGAACGGGTACGAGTACTTGTCGAATGTGCGCACAATAAAAACCGACCATACCTGGCGTGCGGATTGGACGATGGCGTCCGATCAAAAAGTGCGTTTGCAGATGTTGGGCGCGCCCGGCACACAAATCATCGCCGCCGATGGAATGGTCGCCGCGCCGGTCGGTGACGAGACCGCGCCGGAACGTGTGCCGCTCGTGATCGCGCGTCGCCAAGCCAAGACCGCGCGCTTTGTTTCGATCGTCGAACCGTACGCGAACGCGCCGGCAATCACCAATCTCACTTCCATCGTGAACGCGGACGACGCGACCGGCATTCGCATTTCGCGCGGCAAGACGACGGATGTGTTGATGGTATCCGGCGCGCGCGGTGAAAAACGTTTTGGCGAGTACACGCTCGATGGCAATGTCGCGTGGGTCAGTCGTGTGGATGATTCGATTCAAGCGATCTATCTTGGCGCGGGCACGCGGCTCGCGAGCGACAACTGGGCGATCCGTCTCGAAAATCTTGCGACCGGCGAAAACGCGAATCAGTTGGGCGTGTACATCGAGTGCGCATCGGCGCAACGTATCACGGCGCAGAGTAGCAGTAACGCGGTCACGGTGATTTCGCTTGAGGGTCTTGTCGCCGGTAATGTGAATGTGTTCCAGTTGGACGAACAGGGCAATCGCCAAACCCAGGTCAAGCCAATCGCGAACGCCAATGGTAGCGTTCGGTTCTTTGCGAACCCGCAAGTCGTGTACGAAATTATCGCGAACCCGTAGGGGCTTTCCACCGAACTGTTTGCTCAGAAAATAAAGAATTTTGGGACGCGGATCGCTTCGCGCGCGGATATTTTTTCTTATCCGCGTTCATCCGCGCGCGAAGCATCCGCGTCCTGAATTGTCCTGTTCAATTTGCGCGTTTGCCGAAAAATTGGTTCTGCCGTACAATCGCCGCGATGTTTGACGCAACGGCTCTCCATGCGATCACTGACGAACTGAACGCGACGATCTTGCGCGGACGCGTGCAAGAGATCGTGCAGTTGGATGCGTTCGCGTTCGGTTTCGAGATTTACGCGCAACACGCGCGCCGTTATCTTTACGTCAGCGCGCACCCCGATGACGCGCGTGTTCACCTCGTCGCGCAAAAATTGCGCGGCAGTGGTCTCGCACCGTCGCCGCTGCTTCTCTTGCTCCGCAAACATACTGAAGGCGCGTTCGTGGATGCGATCACGCAATTGCCGCACGAGCGCGTTCTCAAAATTCAGTTCGATCATTCGGTTGAAGGCGTGTCCACGCTCGTCGTCGAAACGATGGGCAAGTACTCGAACCTCATTTTGCTCGACGCGACCGGCGATATTCTCGACGCGGTCAAGCGCGTGACGCCCGCGATGAGTCGCGTGCGCGCGATTCTGCCGCAACGCGCGTACAGTCCACCGCCGCCGCAAGCCAAACGCGATCCGGCGACGCTCGCCGCGGACGATGTTGCGCGTCTCCTCGCGGCGAACGCGGATGCGCCACTTTCGCAAACGCTCGTCAAGACGATTGCGGGAATCAGCCCGCTCCTCGCGCGCGAAATCGCGCATCGCGTTGGAACGTCGCGTGACGCGCAAAAAATTGTGGATACGCTCGGCGCGCTCACGCGCGCACCATGGTCGCCGTGCGTTGCGTTCGACGCGGGCGAGCCGACGGCGTTCGCGCCGTACCCGCTGACCCAGTTTGCCGATGTGCGCATGTGCGATTCGATCGGCGCGGCAATCGAATTGTTCTTCGGCGCGCCTGAAGCGTACTCCGCCGCGAAGGAACCGTTGCGCGCACAAATCGCCGAGGCGCGCGACAAACTCGCGCGCAAACGCGATGCGCTCGCGCAATCGCTTCCCGACGCGGCGCAGGTCGAGCGGTTCAAGACGAACGGTGAATGGATTCTAGCGTACGCGTCGCAGATCAAGCCGCGCCAATCGGTACTCCGCGCCGAAACAGAAAACGGCATCGTCGAGATTTCGCTCGATGCAACTTTGACGGCGGTCGAGAACGCGCAAAAATGTTTCAAGGAATATCATCGCTTGCGCGACGCGGCGGCGCGCGTGCCGCCGTTGCTCGATGCGGCAAATGCCGAGGTCGAGTACGCGGAGCAGATGCTAAACGATCTCGACCTCGCGGAGAATCGCGCCGAGTTGGACGCGGCGATTGTCGCCGCGCGTGCGGCGGGCTTGCTGGCTCAGGTTCGCGTCAAGAGTAAACTGGTTTCCAGCGAACCGCGCGCGTTTCAATCGCGCGAAGGATTTACGATTCTGGTCGGCAAGAACGCGCGGCAAAACGAAGAGATCACGTTTCGCCGCGCGCGCGCGGAGGATATGTGGTTGCACGCGCGCAACGTCGCAGGCGCGCACGTGGTGATCGTGCGCGGCGGGCGCGAGATTCCGGAAGAGATGATTGAGTACGCCGCGCAACTTGCGGCGCGGTACTCGCAGGCGCGCGACGATTCGCGTGTCGAGGTGATCGTCACGCCGCGCAAGGACGTGCGCCGCGTGCGCGGCGGCAAACCTGGGATGGTAACGGTGCGCGATGAGCGAGTCGTCACAGTGAAATTGTAGAGCAATTCTCCAAATTGCCCCTTCGCCAAAATCCAGGTTTCTTCAAGAAACCTGGATTTTTTTCTCGGCTCAAACGATATTTGGCGGCGGTATGGTTTATGGATAAGGCGGAGGATACGGCGGAATCGGAGTCCGCGTTCGGGTCATCGTCGGTGAAGCCGCAGTTGGTGGAGGCGTCGGTATGGCTGGCGTGCTCGCGCTAGTAGGTGGCGATGGAACAACAATGGTGATTACGCGCGAAATAACGGGTGGCGGAGTTGGCGTCGCGCGCGGAGATGGAATGGTCGGCGGCAGTGGCGGTGTTCCAAGTGGAAGTAGGGTTGGCTTGGGCGTTGGAGAAAACGCGGGCGGAGTCTTCACCACGGATGTTCCCGTTATGGGTTTCGTCGGGATGGTGATAGGCGGAACGACCGGCGTCATCGTTCCTGAGTAATAAATTTTCAACGTGTCAACCGGTCCCGTGGGAAGAACATCGTGAGCAGAGACCCAACCCAGCACGCGCGGGCTGAATGACATTTGAATAAGGAACCAACTCGAATCTTGTAAACGCGCGACTAACCAGATACGCGCATGTGGCTTTAACTCAAATACCGTCGCTGCGTGCGTTGTTGGCTCGGATTGAACATTCGTGATTCCCTTTGTCTGCGCTTCCACATAAAGAACCCGTGTCGCCGATGGAGACGCGGTTGCAGTCTTGGTCGGCGTCCAAGTCGCTGGAACCGGCGTCGCCGATGCAGGTGCGGCTGTGGTGTTGATGGGTGCCGGAGTCGTTGGAACCGGCGTGGAAAAAATCACAGGGACTGCTGCTGGAGGAATGGTCGTGATCGGTCGTTCCGTAGCGGTTGGTGTACTGATTGGTCCAAATCTAGACACTGTTGGTGTCGCGCGTGGAGACAGGCGAAGCGGTTTGGCAGAGATCGTCAAGCCCGGCAATGCTTGTTTCGCCAAAGTCTTTGTTGGAGTGGGCGGCAACACAAACGCGATTGCAGATGTTGGAGGGGATACCTGAGACGAGTGAACATTCGTCTCGGTCGTGCAGGCAACGAGCGCGAGCAATCCAAACACGAGCAAGCACAAGCACTTGTGCATGGGATCCTCCATTGGAGCATTGCCAGTGCCAGCACTATATCAGATTTCTCAAATTCGTCAATAACCCAGGTTTTTCCAAAGTGAGGAAACCTGGATTCTTATTTCTGCATGTGGCGTAGCACGCGGCGCACCCGCCGAAACACGTCGTCCATCATCGCGGCGTTGAGTCGCCCGGTTTGCGTGTTCTGTTTGCTGGGATGGTACGCGCAGATGAGCGTGGGTAATCCATCGCCGAGCGTATACGTCGCGCCGTGCGCGAATTTTACGCGCGGCAGGGTGTGTCCTTGCGAACGCAACAAACGCAAATAACCGTCGCAGCCAATCTTGCCCATCGCGACGACGACGCGTGCGCGGGTGAGTAATTCGAGTTCGCGCGCGAGAAACGGCAAACAGTTTGCTTGCTCTTGCGGAGTGGGTTTATTCGCTGGTGGCGCGCAACGACAAATCGCGGTAATGAACGCGTCGGCGAGTTGCAGCCCATCGTGCACCTCGCGCGCGATCGGTTTGTTCGCGAACCCGGCGCGATGCAGCGCGCCGTACAGAAAATCGCCGGACGCGTCGCCGGTGAACATCCGTCCGGTGCGATTCGAGCCGTGCGCGCCTGGCGCGAGTCCGATCAACACGACGCGCGCGCGGTGATCGCCAAAGCCGGGGACGGGTTTGCCCCAGTAGTCCCAGGCGCGATACGCGCGGCGTTTCTCACGCGCGATGCGTTCGCGGTACTCGACGAGGCGGGGGCACAGACGGCAGGTCACGATTTCGGAGTTGAGTTGGGTCCAAGAATTTTTCATTTTTGATTTTCGATATTGTAGGGGCGAAGCATTTGCACAGCCCCGCGGTTTATGCTGATCGCTTTTCAAACTGAAACCAGCATGCCCAAGAATCAAATTGTGGCAAATGCTTCGCCCTTACATCCGTTGTTTGAATTCCATTGCGAGCGATGTTATAATGCGGGCATGTCGGATGATGCACCGCTCTCGGCTCAAGTCATCACGCGCGAGTTGAACACGCGCCTTCTCGCGCGCCGCGTCGTCTACGCCGCGCGCACCGGCTCGACGAACGATATCGCGAGGCAACTCGCGGACGCGGGTGAACCGGAAGGTACGGTCGTGATCGCGGACGAGCAGATCGCCGGACGTGGGCGACTGGGACGTGCGTGGCACGCGCCGGCGCGGTCGTCACTGTTGATGTCGCTCGTTTTGCGTCCGCCGCTTGCGCCGCGTCAAATCACGCGTGTGACGATGGCAGTCTCACTTGGCGCGTGCGCGGCGCTGCGCGTCGAAACCGGACTAGACGCGCGCATCAAGTGGCCCAATGATCTGTTGCTGAACGGCAAAAAGTGCGCGGGCATTCTCGCGGAAACGCAAACGCTCGGCGAGCAGATCGAGCACGTGATTGTCGGTTTGGGCGTCAATGTGAATTTCGACGTGGCGTCTATTCAAGACATCCCGCCGAACGCGACGACCATTTCAGACGAACTGGGACGCACGTTGCCGCGTGCACCGCTCGCGCGCGCATTGTTGCGCGAAATCGAAAATTATTACTTGCGTCTTTGCGCCGGCGAAAACTTGTCTGCTGAATGGGCGGCGCAACTCGCGACCCTGGGTCAATCCATTCGCGCGCAAACCGAAGCGGGGGTTATCGCTGGCATCGCGGAAAGCGTGGACGACGACGGCGCGTTGTGCGTGCGCTGTGCCGATGGCTCGCTGGCGCGTTTGGTCGCGGGTGATGTCACGCTACACGGTTCGAATTGAGAGCAATTAACCTTGCGAAGGTTGTCAACCTTCGCAAGATTTTCAAGACCAGGAGGCATAATGGAACAAGGTCCACTCAACCTCAGTTATCGCGATTGGTTTTTCGTTTCACTGCTCGTGCTCGTGAACGTCATCGTCTTTGGTTGTCTCGTCCTCGCGTTGTTGGGCAAAGTGTATTTTGGTTAGTGCGATAGTTTGCAGACTATGGCGCGATTGGACTGGGCAACAGCACCAGAGCGCCCTCGCGCGATTTTTCGACGGCGGCGCGCGTAAAGGCAAAGGTGGTGTATCGAACATCGCGCCACAACAACACCTGATCGCTAAAATGTTTGTGGAACGCTTGCCCCGATTGTCCGGTCGTGTCCACGTGCACCGAGTTGTCGAAATTCATCACGTCAATGATTTGACGTTGTGATGTAATGCTCCGCGACGCGTACGGCGCGTTGCTCCGGAGCGAAGTGGCGAACACCGTGTTCACTCCCCCCGGTACGCCAATCGGTCCCGCGTTGAAGATGCGATCCAATGGTTGCACGCTACCCAATGGATGATTGAACGTCGCCGTATGCAAGCGACCCCAGCGCCATTCCACCGGCGCATCGCCGTACTGACTCCCCAGGTAATCCACCGCTTCTGCGAAACTCTTCTTCACCAGCTCATCGCGCCCAGTTGCGCCCCACCAATCGCTCTTGGGATTGTCGAGCAAGCTGAGAGTCGCGCGACGCGAATCATCGCCGGTGCCCAGGTATGCGCGCAACAGTTGATCGTCGCCGAACTTGGGTCCGTACAAATTGCGCGCGAGTCGTTGGTACGTCACTTCAACGATGGTCCCGCCGATGTTGTCAGTCGTCAACCGCCCATCCCATTTTTTCACATACTCCATCGCACGCTCTTGCAAAAATCCTTCGGGCTTGAGCGCGCTCACGTACTTTTGCAATTGCGCGAGCGGAATCGAGTACACGTCCGCTTGAATCGCCGCAATATCGTTCACCGAAAGTTTGTCTTTCGCGTTGAGTAAATCCACGATGCGTTGTTGGCGATACGGCGCTGACCAATCCTGGGTGATCCAGTATTTGTACGAAGGCGGCACAACCGCGTTGTTCGCGGTCGCGATAAAGTGCGTCGGCGGATTGAACACGAACGGCAGTTC
The DNA here is from genome assembly GCA_016219275.1 of Chloroflexota bacterium. Classification (NCBI taxonomy): domain Bacteria; kingdom Bacillati; phylum Chloroflexota; species Chloroflexota bacterium. Next base: position 70,485 of record JACRBM010000045.1, on the reverse strand, counting down.
GTCGAAGGGAATATACCCTGTCCATTCGTACTCGCCCGCGCCCGACACGGGGACTGCGCCCGTGCCTTTCGTGCGGATCGGTACGTTCCCCGGCATTTGATAGCCGATGTTACCGTCCACATCCGCGTATACAAAATTCTGCGACGGCGCGTCCCACAATTTCAACGCCGCGCGGAATTGCTCCCAGTTTTTCGCGCGATTGATCATCAAGACCGAACCCAGGACGTGACTGCGTTCGCGCAACGCCGTCCACTGCAACGCGACCGGTTTCGTCACACCCGCGAGCACCGGCGTCATAATCGGACCGTGCCGCGTGACCTGCACCTTGAGCGTTTCGGAGATGACGTTCTTGACCTTGATCGGTTCTTCCGCGATGTGAATATCTTCCCACTTGCCATTGAATTTGCTTTGATTTGGATTCTGCGGATTGAATTCTTCGATGAACAAATCTTGTACATCCGGTCCGACATTCGTTACACCCCAGGCGATGCGATCGTTGTGCCCAACGACGACACCAGGCACGCCAGGAAAAGTCACGCCGGCGACGTTGTACGGGCACGCGTCGTTTTGCGGCGCGCAATGCAAACCGACTTGATACCACACCGATGGCATTTGAATGCCGAGGTGTTGATCGCTCGCGAGGATCGGTTTGCCCGTCGTTGATTTTGTTCCGTCAATCACCCAATCGTTCGAACCGATCTCCGGTCCTCGCATACCGAGTGTGGCGTGCAGATCGGCGAGCGCGTTCAAGTCGGGGTTGCCAATTGAATTGAATTCGCCATTCGCCATTCGCCATTCGCTACCGTCAGTTGTGAACTGCCGGTTGTGCGTGGTAAATTCCTTCGCTTCGGGCGGAATGATAAAGGGACCGGCGGCAGGGTAGGGTAGCATCAACTCGCGCGCTTTCGCTTCGCCGAATTTTTCGATCAGCGATTGACGCAATAATTCCGCGTCATAGTTGCCGCCCAGGTTGTACGCCATCACCTTCGCCCACACCAGCGTGTCGAGCGGAACCCAGGGCGCGGGCGTGATGCCGAGAATGGTGTACTCGATTGGTAGATTATCGCGATGCGTTTCGATGAACGCGTTGACGCCGCGCGCGTACGCGTCGAGCACGCGCGTTTCGTCGGCGGTCAACGCGGCGAGGTCGAGCCGCGCCGCGCGCGCCAATCCCATCGTCCGCAAAAACCGATCCTCTTTGATCGTCGCCGCGCCAAACATTTCGGAAAGCGTGCCGCGCCCGATGTGGCGATTATAGTCCATCTGCCAGAGCCGATCCTGGGCTTGTACGTACCCTTGCGCGAAAAATAAATCGTCCTGATTCGCCGCGTAGATATGCGGGATGCCCATCGTATCGCGCACAATTTCGACCCTGGCTTGCACTCCCTTGACTTGAAGTGTGCCCTCAATTTGAGGATGACTCTTGGTGATGAACCAGTAGCCCACGCTCCCGCCGACCACCATCGCCGTGATCAGTCCCAGCGCAATGATTTGTAAAGTTCGTTTCAACAGACGCATCGTCGCCTCCGGCAAAGTTTTGATGTGTATATCACATCGCGTTATTCGCGTCAAGCGACTTGACACCCACACCCAGTTGCGTTACAGTGCCAATCGAAAATTCATCGAGGATGTTTGAATGAAGCTTGAATGGTTTACCGACGCGTCGGTGTTTGATCGAATGGAAGCCGAATGGAACGCGTTACTCGCGCAAAGTGCAAGCGATGTGGTGTTTCTGACGCACGAGTGGCAATCGGTGTGGTGGCGCAATCTCGGCAGGGGCGAATTGCGCGTGATCACGCTGCGCGAAGATGATGGGACGCTCATCGGCATCGCGCCGTTGTTTTCCGAAAAAGGTGACGACGGGCTAAATCATTTGTCGCTCGTCGGTTGTGTGGACGTGTCCGATTATCTCGACGTGATCGCGGCGCGGGGGCGAGAAACTCGCGTGTTCAACGGCTTGCTCGACACACTCGCGCGCGCGGATTTTCCGGCGTGGGACGCGTTGCACCTGTGCACGTTGCCGGCGGCGTCGCCCACGTGCGCGTTGTTGCAAGCTGCCGCGCAGACGCGCGGACTCGAGGTCGAAGCGCGCCGCCACGATGTCGCGCCGATCATCGAACTGCCGGCGACCTGGGACGAATATCTTGCGACGCTTGCCAAGAAAGATCGGCACGAACTGCGCCGTAAACTGCGCCGCATCGAAGAAGCGCCGACCAAGTGGTACGCACTCGGTGCGAACGATGCGGTGGACGCGCCGACTCTCGATTTCATCGAGTTACACAAGACGAGCCGACCCGATAAACATTTGTTCATGGACACGCGGATGCAAGGATTTTTTGTCGAGATCGCGCGAGCATTGCGCGCGCGCGGTTGGTTGTTGCTCCAGTTCCTCGAAATCGAAGGCGCACGCGCGGCGGCGTTGATGAGTTTCGTGTACAATAACGATGTGCTCGTCTACAATTCCGGCTACGATCCGATCAAGTACGGCGCGTTCAGTCCAGGGTTCGTTCTCTTTGCGCGTTCGATTCAGGACGCGATTCAAGCCCAGCGACGCCGGTACGATTTTCTGCGCGGCAGCGAAGAGTACAAGTACCGGTTTGGGGCAAAAGATACGGAGGTGCTTGAACTACATATTCGGAAATAAACGGTAGGGGCGTTCAATTGAACGCCCCTACGACTGTTGTATACACCGCCAACGTTTCTTCCGCCGCGCGTCGCCAGGAAAATTTCCGCGCGTGTGCGATGCCGCGTTCCCGCATCGTCGCGCGGCGCGTTTCATCTGCGAGCACTGCGCGCAACGCATCCGCCCACGCGCGCGCGTCATTCGGCTCGAGCAAAATCCCCGCGTCGCCGATGATCTCCGGCAACGACGACGCGTTCGAGGCAAGCACCGGCGTTCCGCACGCCATTGCCTCAAGCGGCGGCAAACCGAATCCCTCGTACAGCGATGGGAACACGAACGCGCCCGCACGCGAATAGAGCGCGGGCTTGTCCGCTTCGTTCACCCAACCCAGGTATTGAATCGCATCGTCCGGCAAATTTGCTTCGCGCGCGATGCGCCGCGGGTCCGGAAAGAACATTGAATCCTCGCCCAGTTTCACGCCGCTCAACACCAATCGCCAGCCGGCGCGATAAAATTCGTCCAACTGTGCGAACGCTTCGATGATCACGCGCACATTCTTGCGTTGATCGAATCCGCCCAGGTATAGTACGAACTGGTCGGGCAAGGTGTACTTGTCTGCGACCGCGCGCGTATCCGCGACCGGTCGAAATCGCGCGTCGGCGGCAAGGTAGACGACGCGCACGCGCGATTCGGGCACGCGCAACAATCGCACAATGTCGCGCTGGCTACACGTCGAGTCCGCGATGATCGCGTCCGCGCGACGCGCACTCAACGCGGCGAGTTGCGTGTACGCGCGCACGAGGAGCGAACCGCGATAGAGCGGAAGCAACATTGGAATCAAATCGTGAATCGTGACGACGGTGCGCGTGCCGGGAAAAAGCGCCGAGCCAAAGTACGGCACGTGCGCGAGGTCGGCGCGTTCGCGTTGGCACGCGCGCGGAAACGCGATTTGCTCGAACCAGACTTTGGCGAGATTCTCGGCGAACGACGGCTGACCGCCGACCGCCGCGGGTTCGATTAACTCGTACTCATTCGACGTGTCGAGTTCTTGCAACGCATTGAACAACGCGCGCAGATATTGCCCGCTTCCCGTATTCGGTTGATTCCAGAAATTGGCGTTGAAGATGATTTTCATTTGGTTGATTCGTGTGTCCAGTGAGAGATGTGAGCCGCAGATGAACACAGATTCGCACAGATAATTTTTCTGTGTCCATCTGTGTTCATCTGTGGCTTTTCCGAAATACATCTATTTCATTTCATCAATCGCTTGCCGACCGCGAACAACAACGCGCCGAGCGGATCAATCTCACCCACGTCGCAAAAATTCAAATCGTACGAGTGATCGGAAAGTGTCGGGGGACCCCAATTCACCTTGAGTCGCAAAACGTTTTCGCCTTCGCCAAGTTTTACTTGGAGCGAGTCCACGCGTTCGGCGGAGTCCGGCGCGATGTTGACGCGGCGCGAAAAAATCTCTTGGTCGTTCAGATACGCGGTCAATTGCGCGTTTTCAAACGACGAGCGCAAATCGTTGATGAGCCATAGTTCCCCGCGCACAACATCGCCCGCGCGGCGCGGTACGAGTGGATAATCGAATGACGCAAGCACCGGTGAATAAAGTTTTTGTAGTTCATAGTACGCGCGTTTCGGCGCGCCGTAATAATCCACGACGCTCCACGAAATCGCAGTCCACGGATCGTTGAACTGCCAGATCGCGACGCCGGTTGTTTGGGGTTTGCGCCGGCGTATATGCTCGATCGCGATTTGCAAAGCGAATGCCTGCGCGTGCTGCGTGGCTTCGACGAACTCATCCAAAGAATTCGTAGACCCCACCCCCGCCCTTCCCTTGCCAAGGGGAGGGTGAATAACGGATGCCGCATATCGTCCCAGTTTTTTCAAATCGCCGCGATGATATTCCCAGAGTGGATGCGGCGCGGACAGTGCGCCCTCCGGCAAAAATTTTTGGAGCGATTCAAGGTTCGGCATCGCTTGCAAACCAAACTCGCTGAGAAACGGCGTGCGGTCGTGGCGATAATCGCGCAGGTTGGCAACGCGATGCCACACGCTCCAGTTGTGCGATTCGTCGCGGTACGGCGAGGCGGGCTTGAATGGACGCGTACCATCCTTGTCCTTGACGACGCCGCGCAATTTTTTCACGACTGCCGCGTTGCCGCGAGTGTTGAACTCGTTGCCGCCGCACCACACGACGAGCGACGGATGATGGCGGAGCACGCGCACGATGCCGCTGGCTTCGTCGCGCACGAGTTGGAGAAACGCGCGGTCGCGCGGAAACCGGTCGAGAATCGCGCCGGCGAATGGAAATTCCTGCCAGACGAGAATCCCCATCTCGTCGCACAGATCGTAGAACGCGCGCTTTTCGCGCAAACCTCCACCCCACACGCGCAGAAAATTGATATTCGCGTCGCGCGCTTGTTTGAGTCGCGCCGTGTAATCGTCGCGCGTCAAGCGTCCTGGGATCGCGTCGAGTGGCACCCAGTTCGCGCCGCGCAGAAATTCGCGCTGACCGTTGACGACGAATTGCCAGGGTTCTGAACTGCCGGGCGAACGCGTGAGTTCAAAATCGCGGATGCCGAAAGAGGAAGTAAGGGAATCAAACCCCACCCCTTCCCTCCCCTTGGCAAGGGGAGGGTGAGGGAGGGGTGATTCTTCTTTTGTAATGATTATTTCGATTTCGTACAGGTTCGGATCGCCGCGATCCCAGGGTTGCCACAGTTGCGCGTTCTCCAGGTCGAACGTGATCTCGCGCACCTGGTCGCCGCGTGAGAGGCGCACGTCAAACTCGCAAGTTGTCACATCGCCCGAAAAATTTTTACCGCGCGCAGTCGCAATAATCCGCGCATCCTGTTCGCGATCCGAATCCAAATGCAGGACGACGGACACTCTGGCTACTTTTTGCTTTTGGTTTTTTACTTTCGGCTTGATCCACGCGTTGTGAATGAACACCGAGCGTACGAGCACGACGCGCGCATCGTCCCAGATGCCGCACGTTCGCAAGCGCGGCGCGAAATCCCAGCCGAATTGCATTTGACATTTCAGCGTCGCGTACCGATCGGGAAACGGTACGTCGGGCGGGCGAAACAGCGGCGCGATCACGCGCGCCCAGAGTTTTTGCGCGATTGTTTTTTGCAACCTGGGAAGCGCATCTGAACCCCAGACGCGAATTGCGAGTTGCGAATTGCGAACTGCGCGCGAATTGGCTGACTGGATTTCACACACTTGCGATGAAAACATTCCGACGTGACGTCCCAATTGCTCGCCGCGCCAAAACACCGCGCTTTGATAATCAATCCCGTCGAAAATCAAAAACGCGCGTTCGTCCTTTTCCAACTCTAACTCGGACTCTAAACTTCTTGCATACCACCAATCGCGCGCGTCAACCCACTGCGAGTCCTCATTGTTCGCGCCAAAGAACGGATCGCTGATTTTGCCTGCGCGGATCAAATCGAGCCGCACATCGCCGGGAACCTGGGCGGGCAACCACTCGCTCACATCGCCAAGGTCGTTGACATCGCCGAACGGTTTTTGTTCAACCGAACCGACGCGCCACATGGAATCGTTGAGGGAAATTATTTTTCGCGTCATTCGTTTATTGGTTCAATCCAATCGTTGTCACCACATTGCGACGACGCGGCGCGCGCCGCGCGGCAGACGCACGGTCTTGCCGTCCATCACGATGCCATCCTCGTCGCCGCCAACCTCGCGGAGCGTAAACGGCAAATTCCATTCGATGTACTCGGGCGCATCGCGCCACACGGCATTGACGACGAGCGTCGCCGTGCGTTCGCCAAACGCGATCGTGAAACTCACGTTGCCAAAGTACGTCGGTGCGTCTCGAACTTGGATGACGTTCATCTCGGCAGTCCAATCCTCCGGCAATGCCGGCGTGATGACGAGATGCTTGTCTTCTTCAAACAGCAACGCGTTGCGAACGGCGAGCAGAAAATCGGCGACCGCCCAACCGTGATGCCCGTCACCCATTCCACCGCGCCGCGTGAGCGGGTGAATCCCTTCCGCCCACGTGAACGTCGGCGAGGCGTGCCGCAAGACCCAGTTGATCGTTTTCCACGCGTCCGGATTCCGTTGCAGGAGCAAGCATTGCGCGACGTGGAGCGAGAGGTACGTGCCGAACGCAGAATGCCCGACGTGATTGAAATACGCGTCTTCCATCCACGCAACTTGATGGAGCGCGGTGAGCGTGTCCACGATGCGCGGGTCGTGCGCGGCGAACAAATGGAGCGGGTGGAGCGCGACGAGCGAGCCGATCATCGCTGCGTCGAGCCGGCGGTACGGCGACGCGGGCATCGCGGCGCGACCGAGACGCGCGACATTCGTCGCGAGCGAAGCATCCAGGTCGGCGCGGAACGCATCGAAATTCGCGCGTAATTTTTTCGCGTCGTTCTCTTGTTGCAGCCACTCGGCGATGAGCGCGGCATCGCGCAGACCGGCAAGTCCCCAAAAATTGTCCCAGTAAAAAAAATCGCTCGGTCCTAAATGTTCCGCGCTCGGTCCCGGTGGGAATAATCCATAATGCGCGGTCTTGCGTTCTTTGTCTTTCGTCGTTTGTCGCTTCGAGTTGATCCACGACGCCAGGCGCAGAATCATCCAATAATTGCCGGACAACAAGCCCGTATCGCCGCTGAGTCGCGCGTGTTCGAGCATCGTCCAAATTGCCGCGCCGTTCGAATCCCACTCGCCTTCGGTCGCGTTGAAAAAGCCATCCTTTTGCACACGGCGCGCAAATCGCTCGATGACTTGCTCGGCTTGGTCGTGATAACCGAGTTTGTCGAGCGCGTTCAACAAGTACGCCGCATCGCGCATCCAGAACTGGTGATAGGTGAAGGGTCCGGGTGTGATCGTTTGCCCGTCGTGCAGGAGAAGGAGAAATGCCTTGTTCGCATCGAACGCGTTTTGTAGGTGCTCGTCCGGCAAACGTACGCGCATGCCGTAATTGAGTTGTTCGCGCCAGGTCGCTATGACGTTGGCGCGCGACTGGTCTGGGTCTAGAATTGCGAATTGTGAATTGCGAATTGCGTTGTCGTCGTCATTATCCGCGCGGATGCTGGGTGTCATCGGCATTTGCGCGGTGAGCGTCTTGCTTTCGCCCGCGCCCAGTTCGAGGTGATATGCGGCGATGGCGTTGCCAAGTCCGGCATCGCAATGAATTTGTGTCGCGTTATTCAAATTCGGCAGTGCGAGCGCGACATCGCCGTTTGCCAGGTTGGAGCACGCGACAGCATCAGGTGGAGGCAAAATCACTCCGAGTGCGTGGTTGACCAGGAACGCGCCATTTCCCTCATTTCCCTTTTCTCCCTCCCTCCGCTCCAGTTCACTCACCAAACTCACGCCCTCTGGATTGAACGGACGAATCGCGAGGTAAAGTGATGCGTGATGCGTGTTGTGTGAAGGGTTTTCGACCGTGATGTTTTCGACGATCCATTCGCCGGATTCCTCGACGGCGAAAGATTCGAGGCGCACGCGCAAATCGCCGGCGCGAAATATGGTGACGATGATCGGTAAATTTTCGTGGAGCGATTGGACGACGGCATCGTCGGGCAAGCGTGAGGGCGCATAGAGTTTTCCATCTACAGCCAACCACACATCGAGCGACCAGCCATCGAGCCAGGGCGTCACGAGTCCGCGCGGGTCAACGATCGCTTCGCGCTCGCGCGCCCGGTTGCCGATCATCGTCCAATCGCGATGCGTATAGTTGATCGTGTACAGGTTGAATCCGCGCGGGATGAACCCAGGATCGCGTGGATCGAATTGGCGTTCCGCCCAGTACGGCAAGATCCAATCGCGGTTGCTCGGAAAAAATTCATTGTTCGCCCAGCCGCGCATCACCAAGCGCGCGCCAATCGGAATCAACTCGGCGGGGAAGGGCAGCCGCGTCTCCGCGCCGCGCCCGATGCGTCCGCTCGCAAAAAATCGGTCGAGCGCGTCGCCGGGAACGTGAAAACGCGCGGCGATGAATTTCAAAATTGTCTGAGAGAATGACATGGTTGACCTCGCGCCGACATTTTACACGATAACTCGCGTGACAACAAACGAGCACGCGTATCGCGTCGTCACTTGCCCAGTTTGTAAGAAAAACCAAAGCGCGGTATAATAATCGAGGAATCAAGAACGGCATCTCTGGCATGACACGACGTATCGTCATGGTGCGCTGATACAGTGCTCACGACGATACGTCATCTTTTGAAGGACGGCAATGGCAGGTTTGGATTTTTGGCAAACGATTGGCACAACGAGCGCCGACGTGGAACATTTGTATGCGCTCATTTTGGAACGTGGCGCGCCGGTGGCAAGCCGCGAATTGGCAACCCATTTGATCGAGTGGCGGGTGCGCGAAGAAGAACGTCGCATCGCGGAGAGCGCGGCTCGCGGCGCACCGTTGTATCAACCGAAACAAAGTTATGCAGTTGGACAACACCTGCTCTTTTCCGTGTTCGATGATCGCGAAGGTGAAATCGTCCACGTGCGCGCGGGTGAGAATGCGCGCTATGGCAATTTCAAGGTGATTGCCGTGCAATTCGATGGTGAAGCCGGCGTACGCGAATTTGCCGCCGACTATCCGGCGACGCATCCGTTGAATCAAGACCCCGCGCCCTTGCTCGAATCCTTGTCCGGCGCGGAGCAAGCCGTTATCGAACACGGCGACGCAGTGACCGCACGTTTGATTCAACGCTTGAGCGGCGAAAAGGAATTCGTGCGGATCGAAGAGGGTTGGTATCTGCGCGGACTCTTACCGCAAATTCACGATGGGCATTTGAATCTGGCGGAAGCCGCGATCGAGCAGGCGAACGACGCGCAATCTACGGCGGAGTTGCTCAAGATCATGGATTTGCCGCCGACCGCGAAAAAGAACGCGTCGGTGTACGCGCTCAATCTCGCGCTGGCGAGCGACACGCGCTTTGACGAGGTGGGACCCAGCAACGAGCCGCGTTGGTATCTGACGCGTTTGGAATTGCCCGAATCGCGCGAGCGTCCGGCGATTCTCCAAGCCGCGCCAGCGCGCGCGTTAACCTTGCCCGACGAATTGGAAACGGTTGCCGCGGAATTGCACGACGAGACCGACACGAACGGAAATGGAAACCACCCCGCCGCCCCACGCGATGAAGTGACGCTCGTCCTCACGTATCCGCATCGCCGCGCCGGCACATTGCCGATGACGCCGGCGGTGCGCGCGCTCGTGCCCGCCTTCACGCGCCCGCGGCTCAAGATCACGCTGGTAGATTCGATCATGGGTGGCAAGCTCATCGCGTTCGCGGTGAACGATGGACAGTACATCGCGGGCATGGCAAATTGGTTCGCCGCGCACAAGCTCGCGCCCGGCGCGTACGTGACGCTCAAGCGCACCGCCGACCCGCTGACCTTGCATCTCGAATATCAACCGCAACGCGAGCGTAGTTTGTGGGTGCGCGTCGCGCGCGGGCTGAATGGGAAATTGACGTTCGCGCAAGAACGCCGTCCGGTCGCGCACAAGTACGACGAGGACATGCTCATTCTCGTCAACGATCCACCCAGCATTGACGCGGTCGCGCAATCGCTGCGCGATCAACGCCTCGGCGCACTCCTCGAAGAAATTTTTCCGGAACTCGCGAAACTGAGCGGAGCGGGGCGCGTTCACGCCAAGACGTTGTACAGCGCGGTGAATCTGGTGCGGCGCGCGGGACCACGCACGGTCCTCGGCGCGCTCACCGAAAGTCGCGCGATTACTTCGGTGGGCGGCGGCTATTTCGTCTTGAGCGAAGACGCGCGCCGCTAGGAGTCTGCCGGAGAGACCGACAGAAACCAGGTTTCTCAAAGAAACCTGGTTTCTCCGACACAATACCTTCGCCAATCAAAAACTGAATGCAAAATCGTGGGGCAATTTTCCAAAATTGCCAAACAGAATCCGCGTTTGGCGAAGGTGTTGTCCGACAAGCTGCTGGATTAATTTCTATAACCTGGATATTGATAACTAACCATGGCACCTATCGCAAGACCAGACACCAAAACACGTTTTCGGATTGATCTCGATTGGTTCACGCAGAACGGACGCGATTTGCGCGAGGAGATGCACGCGCTCTTGTGTGACGAATGCCGCGCGCGCTATCCCAGTTTGGCGGAAACGCCGACGATTGATCGCATTCATCCCAAGACCGCGGAAGTGACGCGCGTCGACGCGCTGTGGGAATCTCTCGCCGATCATTGCGGACGCTTGCCAACGTACATCACCCCGGCGACGCCATTAACGGCTGGGATCTTTCGCGCGCTGTTGGCGAATGGCAACAACCCAATGACGCCGGAGCAATTGCATCGGCGCATCGGCAAGAACAATGCGGCGGGCATTTTGCGCCTCTTGCTCAGCGCTCAAGTCGAAAATGGCGTCGTGTCGGTGGAAGACAAGACTTGAGTTTGACACGCGCGGCAATCGCGCTATAATAATGCCGCAGCCCAAGTGAATGCCCCGGTGGCGGAATTGGCATACGCGGCAGTTTGAGGGGCTGTGCCGAAAGGCGTGAGAGTTCAAGTCTCTCCCGGGGCATCCCATCACAAGAATCGTCACTTTCCGAGTGGCGATTCTTGTTTTTTGAGACCCCCCAAAAAATTTTTCGCTGGGGGGCAAAAACCGCCCCCCAGACCCCCCAAGAAAAACAGGGGACAGAAATCAGAAATCAGAAATCAGGAAGCAGAACCAAGCCCTGGGAAAGACTCGGCAACGCGAAACCCGAGCCTGCTGCTACGGCTATGAGGATCGAAGTGGGGGCGGTACGCACAACGCGCGCCATCTTGATGGATGCCCCAAGACCCGCCACGAAGGACGCGGCGTTCGTAGTTACCAGAACCAGCATCCCTTCTCAACAAGCGTACCATAATTGAACGTTTCGGTTCTTTCCAAATTAGTTGCTCTCTGCCATCATCAGGTTTGTACGGGTAGGGAGAATACAAACTATTACACCACTCCCATACATTCCCTGCCATGTCGAACGCACCGCATGGACTTGCCCCATCGGTGTAAATTCCGACAGGCGTTGTCATGCCGATCTGGGATTCACTTGTGTTGCATTTGTCTTTGCTAAATTCGTTTCCCCAAGGATACTCGCGCGCATCCGTTCCGCGCGCAGCTTTTTCCCACTCGGCTTCGGATGGCAAACGATACTGCTTGCCCGTCTTCTTGCCAAGCCATTGGCAGTACGCTTGAGCATCTTGCCAGGAGATGATCACTACCGGATGATTGGCTTCTCCGGTTCGGTAAGTATTCTCATTCCACCGAGCCGGTGCGGCATGTCCGGTCTCATCCACAAACCGTTTGTACTCCGCGTTCGTCACCGGGTATTTGCCGATGCGGTACGCGGGAAGGGCAACGCGATGTTGAGGTTTTTCATCTTCTTCACCAGACTCGCTTCCCATCACAAATTCCCCAGCGGGCACAGTAACCAGTTCTGGTTCAAGATGGTCAAAACGCGGATCGCCGATTTTGCCGAGCGCCTGCGCGGCAGTGTATCGGACTTGCCAAACGGTATCTTGCTCTGCGATTTGGACAAATACCGGCGCTGAATCGGGCGAGGCAATATCCTTCAAAATTTCGATAACGCGGACGCGCATACTCTCCTCGCCCGCACGCGCCAAATCGCACAAACTGTTTAGCACTGTTTGGCGCACCGGCAAGTCAATCTGGGTTCGCTCGATGAGGCAGTGTCCAGCGACGAGCCACGCCTCGGTCTGCGTTTTGGCGTGCGCGATGAGTTTCTGCACAATGGGCGTGGCTTGCTGTGTGATGCCCACGTACAACAACAACACTTCTTCCCACGCCGGATTGAGCAAGTTGTCGAGCAAGAGCGGATATAGGTTCGTGTCTTCCTTGATCGTAACGGCGGCAAGATATTCCTGAAACGTGAGGTGCGAAAACGTAACGAGTGGTTCGCCCGCGTCGTCCAGCCCCAGTTCGAGCAAGATACCGCTTTCGGCTTTGATGCCTTCGAGCCAAGCCGTAGCTTTGTGTTGGCACGCGCCGCGCCGCTGGACCGCGTCGCTGGGCAAGTTGGTTAGCATTGCCGGCAGTTGCCCTGCAATCAATTCTTCCGCGCGCGCGCGGCGGATAGGGATTTGCCCGGTGTCGGCGCGCGTGCGCTGTTTTTGCATTTCGAGCGCGATCGTTTGCAAAAGAACGATTTTTTGCGGCGGCGATAGTTCGCTATCATCGCTGGCTTGAATGTTCAACTCATCACGCGAATGTTTCCGCCATTTCGCCGCGAGGATTTCGACGCAATCGCGGTACAAAATGTGCCGATCTTCCGGCAGAGCGAGTTTGACCGAGTGATCCAACACGATCAGCGAAAGCAAGAGTGGATTTTCCGCGAGACTGTGTAGGCGTGGATTGCGCCGAATTTCGCCAAGCAGCGTATTAGCTTTGGTCGCGGCGCGGCGTTCCGCGAGTTCGGCTTCGGATGCAGAGCGGTTGCGGCTTTCATTGAGCGCGATCGCGCGATAGCGTTGGCGGACGAGCGATTGAATGTCCCTGTCGGTTAATTCTTGAACCTTCAGCGCAGTAAACCCGCACGTATCGAGTTGTCCCTCGTATCCGACGATGCGCGTCGTTACAACCATGCGATTTTTTGCGTTTGGAAACTGATTGAGCAAGCCCGAAATGTGTTGCGCCATTTGTTGGCGCGCCGTGCGGTTTCCCAATTCGTCGAACGCATCGAGTAAGATGATGCACCCGCCGCGTTTCAATCGCCGTTCGAAAAAGCCGGACGGACAGCGATCAACCACCTCGCGGCTAAATTCCTCGGGGCAAGTATCCAATAGTGTGCGCGCCTTGTCCCAGTTTGCCACGTGCGCGTGCCGTCCGAGCGAAACGAAGATCGGAAAAGGGCGAACTTTCCAGCCAAGCCGATCATACGCCGCATTGCGGTCGTCGCCCTCGCGCGGTTTGTTGCGGAGCGCACGCGCACAGGTGACAGCGATATATTTCATCAACGTTGTCTTGCCAGAACCTGGGTCGCCGCGAATGACGAGACGCGGGTGTTGTTCAATCGCGCGACCGATGTTGCTGTACGGTCGTTCATCGTCCGGGCGATAACGTGTGGGGACGAAACGCGACCACCACACGCGCTTGTCCCGGCGCAAAACGCGATCGGGTGATTTGGCATCCGGCACGCCCTCGCCAGCCGCGCCGCCCGGCGTTACCGCGAGTGCGACGTACACCTTTTCCAGTTCAGCAAGTTGCTTTTGCTCGCCGGTTGTAACCGCAACATTCGACGGTAGTTGTCCCAGGTAACGATGGCGAAAAATGATCCAGTCGAGGTACTTGCGCTCGAATTGATAATCTTGCCAGCGTCCGCCGGCAAATGCGCCAACTGCTTCACTTGCCTTTTGCAATAGACGCACGAGCCAGGGCCACACATCCCGCGCAAGATATCCAATAATGAAAACCGTTATTCCTACGACAAGCGGATTTTTGCCCCAGTCTTCAAGAAATTTGACAAACTCATTCCACCACTGATTGAACATTCATCACCTCTATCTTGTTCGAGGGATGCCCTGCCCCAACGTTCACCCCACTCGCGCGAGATTACCAGAGGGGGCAGAGCGATTGTTATTTGGCTGACCACCTCACCCCCGCCCTCTCCTACGCGGAGAGGGCGAAAGCGGGGGTTCAGCCGGGAACGAACCTGTCCTTCCCAATGCGAGTCGCGACGGCGCGTCGTGTGCCGCAAAGCGGACGACCCGCCGGATTTCTGCCTCGCATCTCGGAACGATTCGGCAACGCGAAACCCGATATTGTTGTTACGGCTATGAGGATTGTTGTGGTTGCGGTACGCACAACGCGCGTTATCTAGATGGTTGTTCCATGACCCGCCACGTTTAGCGTTCGGTTCGTCCCCGCGTATATTTCCTGGCAAAGGCGCTTGCGCGAAACCTTTGCCAGGTTTACGCCGATTTCTTTTGCCACCCGCCCAACAGCCGCCCCACTTCTTCAGTCAGGCGGGCGACACGCGCGTACCCGCGCGGATCGAGTAATTTCAGATCGGTTGCCAGCCGCAAATGCAAGCGCAGTTCGGCGAGTTCGAGGTCGGCTTGGTGCAACGCCTCGCCGCGCGCGTTGGCGGTGCGCGATTTTGCGGCGGCGATGAGCGCGCGTTGCAGATCGAACGCGCACGTTTGGATGCGGCTCGCCAATGAAAAGCGATACTCGCGCGGAAACTTGAGCGTGCGCGGCAAGAGCCACGCGTTGAGATCGTGCATTTTGACAAAGATCGGTGAATCGGGCAAGGGCTACCTCGTTTTCCTCACGGGCGTAAAGTCAGTTCGCCCCTCACCTCAATCCTCTCCCCGTAGGGCGTGGAGGCAAATTCCCTCTCCCTACCAGGGAGAGGGCTAGGGTGAGGGTCGCTAATGCGACTTAAAGCTCCTCGTTTACCGCACGGGCGAGCCGCCCGTGCCACGGTCAATCCGCCAGCGCAATCGGCGAAGCCGTCAGAATTTTTTTGCGCAGGCGGTACGTGTCGCCGTGCGCCGCGTGCGCGACCCAGGACTGGGTACGCGTCGTCCAATTCTCCAGCGACAACTCGCCGCGCGCATACGCGATGGTTTGCGCGCGGAAGCGGCGCATGAATGCGCGCACATTGTCGCGCTTGAGCCGGCGATGCGTTGGAAAAATGCGCCAGCCCAGGAACGGAATGCCATCGGCGACGCGGCGCACGAGCGTTTTGCCGGGATGCACGACGAGACGCAATGCTTGCAAAAACTCGACGAGGCGCGCTTTCCATTCCCACAACCTGGTTTTGTCGTCGGCGAACAGAACGAAATCGTCCACGTAGCGCACGTACGCCGCGCACTTCAATTCGCGTTTGACGAATTGGTCGAGTTCGTTGAGATACACGTTCGCCCAAAACTGGGACGTGAGATTGCCAATCGGCAAACCGCGCGGGCGACTTGGCGCAAAGAGATCGTCGCCGGGAAACCACTGCATCCGATACTGCGCGCGATGCACGTCCGCGCCGCTGGCGAGAATCTGGTCAATCAGCCATAACGTTGGCGCGTCGGCGATGGTGCGCGCGAGAATGCCGCGCAAAATCGCGTGGTCAATTGAGGGAAAGCACTGGACGATGTCGGCTTGCAGAACGTACGGGTGGCGTTGCGCGAAATACTGCGCGCGGTCTATCGCGCGGTGCGTGCCTTTTTCCTTGCGGTTGGCGTACGAGTCGTCAATGAATTTGCGTTCGAGGATCGGCTCGATGAGATTGCAGAGCGCGTGATGTACCACACGATCACGGAACGGTGCGGCAGAGACCAAGCGGCGTTTCGCATCGCCCAGGCGAAAACTGGTGTACGCGCCGGGCTGGTACGTTTGCGCGCGCAACTCGTCTTGCAGGCGCAGTAATTCCGCTTCGGCGTTGAACTCGAACTGATAGACCTGGCGCTTGGCGCGTTTGCCGCGCCGCGCATCGCGGTACGCGGTGTAGAGATTTTGAAACGCGCAGATGCGCGGGTAGAGGTGTTTGTAGGTTTTCATCGTGTCCTGTCATGGCGAGAATATTTGCCGCGTCGCGCGGCTGTTCGGGAAATTCCGACCCTCACCCGATGGCGCGACATTAAAGTGGCATAGACGCCGCAGCAAAGGCGCGCCATCGCCTCTCCCTGTGAGGGAGAGGGGGATGTGCCTCCTCCAAAAAAATTTTTCGCTGGGGGGCAAAAACCGCCCCCCAGACCCCCCAAGAAAAACAGGGGACAGAAATCAGAACTCAGAATTCAGGAAGCAGAACCAAGCCCTGGGAAAGACTCGGCAACGCGAAACCCGATATTGAGGTTACGGCTATGAGGATTGTTGCTGACGCGGTACGCACAACGCGCGAAAACTAGATGGATGACCCAAGACCCGCCACGAAGGATACGGATGTCAGTGCTTTGTAAATTCTCACGTCCATCATCTGATTGATAAGGATATTTGAATTCCGGGTTTTCGTATCCTTTGCCCCACCGCGTACTACACCACTCCCACACATTCCCAGACATATCGAGCGCACCGCATGTACTCGCGCCTAGCGGGAACGAACCGACTGCAGTCGTGCGTCCGATTTTACTTTCACTGGTATTCGCTTTTTCAGGATCGAACTCGCCTTCCCAAGAGTACTCGCGCCCGTCGGTGTGTCGCGCGGCGCGTTCCCATTCGGCTTCGGTCGGCAAGCGAAACTTGCGACCTGGGTTGGTCTTGGTGAGCCAGTTGCAATACGCGAGTGCTTCGTACCAAGAAACACCGACGACCGGATGATTGTCCAAACCAAATTCGGGATGATCGAGATAGGGTGGTTTCTCAATGTTCTCCTTTTCGCGCCAACTCCATCCCGCATCCGTCCAGCAATCGCGATGAAATTTTGTGTATCCCTTATCATCCACAAAGCGGCGGTACTGCGCGTTCGTCACCGGATATTTGCCGATGCGGTACGCGTTCAGTGTTACGCGATGCTGGGGCTTTTCGTCCTCTTGATTACTTGTATCGCTTCCCATCACAAACTCGCCGGCTGGCACATCTACCATCGCTGGAATCGCACAATTCACATCCGGGCGCGGATCGCCGAGCGCGCTCAGGATACGTCCGGCATTGGCGCGTTCAACGAGCGGCAGTGCACCTTGCGCGACGCGGAGCGTGCCAACGAGCCAGGTCTGCAATTTGCGGAGTGTATCTTGGTAACGTCCCGGACTCGTCGCGCGTTCTTTCAAGTGAATGTCGGCGGCGGCTTGCGCGGCAAGCGCGGCGGCATACGCGTCCGTGTCCTCCATCTTGTCGCCAGGGTGATACGGCTTGTCGCACAGTGTGTTGATGAGCGCAACCGCATTGCCAAACGCGCGCGGACGCGCGTGCCCTGCCGCCAGCAAGAACACTTCACGCCACCATGCGCGGTCATTACAAACCCACTCGGCAAGGTTCTGGGGAAAATCTTCCGAGTTGACGACGAACCGCGCGGTCAGGAATTCTTGGAACGTGCGATGCGGAAACGCGAACACGTCCGGCTCGCGTTCAATGAGCAAGCCCGCGCGCGTGCGGACATAGTGAATCGCGGTCTGCGCCTTGTTCCAATCGTCGCCGAACGCCGGCACAAGCACCTTGCGTAATTCCTCTCCGCTTATATCCGCCGTGACGTTTTGGCGATTCGCGCTCTTGCCCTGGCGCGTGTGCGCGGTAAACGCGATCTGATTCAATACTTGTTCCAAGCGGTCGCGTGAAATGCTGAGCGCGTCGAGAATCCCTTGTTCGGATTCGGTTTGCCCATCTATCTGCACGCGTTTGTTCTGTTGCCAAAAATCGAGCAAGAGCCGTACGCAATCCTCGTACAGTTCGGCGCGATCATCCGGCAATTTACCGCGCGAGGTGTGCAGGGTCGCCATCAACGTAAGGAGCAGAGGACGCGGCGCGAGTTCGGCGAGGTGTGGCAGACCGCACGCTGCGATCAAGGCGTTCGCTTTCGATTCCGCGAGCGCGGCATTCATCCCCGACACCTGGACAACCGCGTGGTACCAACCGCGAATGAAATTTTCAATTTGTTCATCACTGAACGGCGCGATGGTTTGCTCGGCAAAGCCAGGCAATTTCCACTCACGTTTTTCGTACGCGTACGGTCGGCACGTCACGACGATGCGACACTTGCCGCACCCGCGCTCGAAATCTTCGATCACCGATTTGAGCAGAGCACGGCGCGCATTCGCATCCGGCACTTCATCCAAGCCATCGAGTAAAACTAGCCCGCCGTGTTCGAGCAGATGTTTTTTGAGCGGCGCGAATTCGTTCTCCAAGCCATGGCTCGTGAGATCGTGTTTGAGGAAATCCCAAAGCAATTGCGCGTTCGGCTGATGCGAATTGTTCGCGCTTACCCACGCGACCCAGTCGCGCAAGATGATGCGAACTGGCACCAGCGCGCCAACTGTCCACGCGGGCAACCGCTCCAACCATTTGTCTTTCGGTTCGAGTTGATGCTTGGCAAGACAGAACGCGAGATAGTTGACGAACGTGGATTTGCCGCCGCCGGGATCGCCGAGCAAAACAAGTCGGCGCGATTTCGAATCAGACACGGCTTCGAGCACAGTCATGCGGCGCGTCTTTTCGCGTTCCATAAGTTGTGGTTGCTCTTCGCGAGATTTGCGTTTGTCCACTTTGACTTGAACCGTCGTCGTGACTTCGAGATTGGTATAGACATCGCTCAACGTTGCGGTCTCGCCGGTCGGTGAAGCGTACTGTGGATCAATTACGCGCAAAGGCAATACGTTGCACACATTCGCGAGGTAGCGCAGGTACGGCTCGGCACTCCAATCGTCCGCGATGACACGCACGCGGACCGCCTTACCTTTACGTGTTTCTTCGACTGTGCCGACTAGTTCGGACAGGTCGCGCGCCATTGCTTTGAGTTCTTTGATCACGGCTTGGTCACGCGCGGCTTGAAGCAACGGCTGATAGTCGGGGAGCGCGTTCAGTCGCTGATGCAAATGAAAGAGGAAACTTGCCAGTGCCGGACGCTGGTCGTGGTTGAGGCGCAAAACATCGAGCAGTTTCAACGGGACAAGACGCTGGCTTTTCGTTGTGGCGAGGAACGCCAAACGCATCATCTCATCGCGCAATGCTTCGTTGCCAGGTTCGACGATTTCGTGAAGGCGAATCTTGCGCGCGTACGCGACCGCCTGCGAATCACTTTTGCGCGGGGCAACGTCCTTGATTGCCGCGAGAATGGCTTGCTCAAGCGCCGCATCCTTCTCGCCTTTGGTCGCGCGCGCTTGAACCTTGTTCGCCAACGGTTTGACCGCCGGTTCGATCAGACCTTTCTCGACGAGTTTCTGAAGGATGAACGGCGTCGCGGCTTGGATCGCCAGCGCCAAATCGGGAATGAGTGAATCCATCGTACGCACTCCTCACTGAGATTTTCGAGCGAGATGGACAGCCAGACGCGGGGAGCGTCAAAATCATTCTACTCTGGGTTTGGAGGAGTGTCAAAAACCTGCTACAATGTTTGGTGAGAAGAGATGCGTTTATTTTACGAAATGAGAAAAACAGAAATGCCGCTCCTCCACGACAATGCACTGGCTTGCCTCGATCAAGCGCCGCAACAGGCATTGATCCTCGCGCGTCACGCCTATCAACTCGCGCAAACGCAAAATGACACACGCGTTCAAACCGAGTCCGCGCTAACGCTCGCGATCGTCCTAAATCGTCTAGGCGAATTTCGCGAGGCGTTGCCTCTCTGCGAAACCGCCGCGACCCAGTTTTCTGCATGCGGCGATCACGAACACGCCGCGCGCGCGCTGTGCGAATTGGCGTGGGCGTATGTTTTTATCGGCGACCGCGAACAAACGCTTGCGTTGATCGAACGCGCGCGCGCGTCCACTTCGTCGCCGCTCATCCACACGCGCGGCGACTGGATTCAAGCGCACACCTTACGCGATCAGTCGTTTTACCTCGAAGCCATCGCGCTGTTCGAGAAAGCGCGCGATACATTCCAAGCCCATGCGCTGCCCTTGGATGCCGCGCGGTGTGAACGCGAATTGGCGCACACCTACATTCTCTGCGAACAGGGCGATGCCGTACCTCTCCTCGAACAATTGCAATCGAGGTTTGAAGCGGAGAACGCCACTCTTGATGCCGCTTTCTGCCTGCCGTTACGTGGTTCAGCCGCGTGGGCGGCAGGTCGGTACACCCAAGCAAAAGAATTATTCATCGCGGCGCAACGCCAATTCGCCGATCTACAAGTTGGATTCTTTCATGCGACGTGCAATATGGAATTGGGGATGGCATGTGATCGCCTCAATCATTTTGCCGAGGCGCTCCAAGTGCTCCAGCAAGCCCGCGACTATTTTATCGCGCACGATCTGCACGGGCACCTCTCGGCTTGCACGATCAATCTAGCCAATGTCTATTATCGGCTCAATCGCTATGATGAAGCATTGGCGTTGTATCAGCAAGTCGCCCAGTCGGCTCTGGCAGAAGGGCGCGAAGCGCGAGTCGCGCGAATTTACACGAATATCGGTTTGGTTTATGCCAAGCAAGGGCGGTTCGCTCAGGCGCTCGATCTCCACTATCGCGCTCTGCAAATTGCGGACGCGAAAGGACTGACGTCCGTTGCGGCGGGCAATCACGCCCAGCTCGCGGCGTGTCATCGCCAACTAGGTCAATCTGCCGAAGCATTGGCGCATCTGCAAGCAAGAATGAACTTGACCGGTCCAGCGACGGGCGACCGGTTCGTTTCACAACAAATTGATCTGGCGCATCTCTATCTAGTACAAGGTCAGTTTGCCAAAGCGGTCACGTGCTTGAAGCGCGCGCGTCACGTCGCGGTGACCGACCAGTTTGATTCGTACATCGCGTTGTGCGATCGTTTGTTGGCGCAAGCGACCGCCGCGCGCGGTGACCGGAAACGCGCGCTTGCCAGGATCGAAAATGCCCGGCTGCTTTTCGCTAAACATTCCCAGATCGTGGATGGCGCGCTCTGCGACCTGACCGAAGGCGAAATGCGTTTGATGTGGAACGAATTTGCGGAGGCGCGCGAGTTCTTTCAACGCGCGCGCGCGGTCCTTGCGCCGGGATTTCCCGACCAGGTCTGGCGCGCCGACTATGGCTTGGGACGTTGCGCGATGGCGACCGGCGACCAGGTCGTCGCGCTCGATCACTATTTGAGCGCCGTCCGCACGATCGCGAGTTCGCGCGCGATCCTCGTGACCGAACAGATCAGCAACGATTTCTTCGCGCCGCGTCAAGCCGTCTTCGACCAGGCGCTCGCGTGCGCACTCGCGCAAAACGCGATGCACGCCGCGTTGGAAATCATCGAAGCGAGCAAGGCGCGCACCTTTCTATCTCTGTTACAACCGCGCGAGTGGAAACTGCGCGAGCATCGCGACGATGCGCGCGTAGCCGATTTGATCGCGCGTGAAAAAGATTTGCGGTACAAACTCGACGAACTGCGTCAACACATCGTCGTACAAACAACGCCGCGCAATGGCGAATCCTTGCGCGGACGCGATCTGCAGTCAGCGGCGGCAACGGAGTTGGAAGAATGGACGGCGTTGAACCAAATGTACGAAGACGTCGTTTCGCAACTGCGCCTGGCGACGGCTGGATTGGCGGGCGTTTCCGAGCCGGCGCCTTTTGATTTGGAACGATTTCGCGCGGCGGCAAACTCTTCTTTCGATTCGGACTGGACGGCTTTGGACTATTACTTGACCGAGGATCGTCTGACCATCGTCATGATTTTTCCGGATGCGGTGAGGAGCGAGCAAAGAAAACTCTCGGCGTACGACCGCGCCATCCTGGCTCAATGCGCGTCCGCGGAACCTGACCAGAGAGAACTTGTTTATCGGGGTACGTTACACAACACGGCGGCATCCAATTCCGGAGCCAAATCATTGCAGCATCTGCATCGCTTGCTCATTCCAGAAAAACTGGGGACGACGCTGATCGTCTCACCGCACGGGTCTTTGCATGCCTTGCCATTTCACGCGCTCGTCGCGCCGAATGAGGGCAACTATTTGATCGAGCGACACACCGTGCTCTACGCGCCGAATCTCCAAGCGTTCCAAGTCCTGGGCAGTGAAACGATGAAATCCGACATCGCGCAAGTGCTCGTCCTGGGAATGTCCGATTTTGGAAGTCAGATGTGTTCGCTTCCCGCCGCCGCGCGCGAAGTGGATGGAGTGAGCCGGATGTTTAGCGCGCGCACACAATCTCTCTGGGGCGAGCAAGCCACGCGGCAGAGGTTGCTCGCGATGGATGCGTCCGGGGAATTGCAAAAATTCGATATCCTACATTTTGCGACGCACGCGATCCTCGATCAAACTGCGCCGCATCGGTCGCGCATATTGTTGGCAGATGAGGCGCTGACGACGGTGGATATTTTCGACTTGAATCTGAAAGCGCGTTTGGTCACGCTCTCGGCATGTCAGACGGCGTTGAGCCAGGGTGGACGCGGGGACGAATTGATCGGCTTGGCGCGTGTGTTTTTCTACGCGGGTGCGCGGGCACTTCTTGCGACCTTGTGGCACGTGGAAGACCAAGCGACGGCAGAACTCAGCGAACGGTTCTATCGCCATCTCAATGACACGCGCAACGCCGCGGTCGCGCTACAAAATGCCCAGGTCGAAATGATTCGCGCGGGTTACGCCGCTCACCAATGGGCATCTTTTTCTCTGATCGGGCGACCGTAGCGATTGAGAGCTGAGAGGCATGTACGATGCCTCTCAGCATGATTCGAACTACAGACCTAGCAACCGTTTGGGCAACCGCATGGTACCGGATCGCAAGCCATGTAGACCGGCGGTTCCGGTTCGCTGATCGAAAGCACGGGGACAGCAGGTTCCGTCGAATTGCTCGATATGGTCAGCGCCTGGACTGCCAGTGCTCCAACGCCAACGAGCACCAAAGCGACAATGAGAAACACCGTGAGCGTTTTCATCTGTTTCATCTCCTTGAGAATCGAGAGTTGTCTCGAACGACACATGACCGGTAGTTCAATCATGGACCATACCTCGCGCGTGGCATGATTCTGTTTACGACCCAGTTCGTATCGCCGAAACATTGTTACGGTAGAAGGGCTGTTTGCTTCACCATCGCGATGCTTGTGGGCTAGCCAATTTTCCCTTCACCTGTAGCCATCCTACGACTCTTCACGGAAACGGTTGTTTAATTTCACGATCAATTTTGAGGCGGGAGATGTTTCTGATTAGTGCGGCTCAGGAAATAGACGTTGAGCAAGAGGTGGTCGTCGCAACGCTCGACAGCGTCCTACGCGTACGTGGGGGAGAACGCGCCTTCGCCGAACAAGCCGGCGTGACGCCGATTTATATCAGTTACATTCGAGGGCGGCGCAGTGTTCCACGCCTGCGGACCGCCAAGCGGATTGCCGAGGCGTTGCCCTTGTCGAAGCAAGAACGCGAGGCGTGGCTATTTCACGTGGAGCAAATTTGGGCGCTCAAACGGAACGCGCGGAGACAAGTTGATTCAATAGTTCGCGATCAATCGGTCGAGGCGCTAGTCAACGAAATTAGGCAGGCGCATGGAACCGCGACCTTTGCGCGAGATCCAGAGATCGCGCGAGCGCATTACCGCCAGGTTGATATAGCGGCTGGATCGTTGATTCGCGCCGTCAATCCAAATCGGGACCCGATCCATTATATTGAACTCTGTATGCTAAACCACGATGCGCTGTGCATCCTGAATCGCAACTACGAAGCATTCTGGTATGCTAAACGGGCGAAACTCATTTCGGAAAATATCAATGACCCGCGCGAGTATCAGACGACCCAGGAACGGCTCGATTTTTTCAAGGTCAATGCCATCCGTTCCGAGGCGGTTTCCTATCACAACATGAAACTCTATCGGGAGGCGCATCAAAAATGCCAGGAGGTAGAAGCAAGCCAAGCTCTGCAACGCAATGCGGCATTCTGGAAACCGCACCTGTATCGGGATGCGCTCAACGCACTGGAAGGCATTCCCAGGTTTTCGATCACCGAAGCCGAGAATCAGTACGATCAAGTTCGTTCGATCTTTGAAACGCGGACAGACGAGTTTGACCAATTTCTGTTTTTTCTGATCTCCCAATCGCTGGCACGCGCGTATATCCAGCACGGTAATCTCAAAGACGCGCAACGGGTACTGACGCCCCAGTTTGAGCGGATGAGCAAAATCGCCCAGCTCGGACAGTTGCATCAAGTGATTTTCTTGCGCACGTTCGCTCGGTTGCATCTGGCGCAAGGCGACACGGGGGATGATTTCAAGTATTTGATTCGCGAATCAACCAGAATTGCGACACAAGCAGGACTGGATCATCAACTGAACGAAATCCACAGTGAATTCGCGCGCGTTTAGCCCGCTCACCACTGAGGTGGGCAGTATCGGAGCGCATGCCCGCCGCTGAGAGGAGCGCCTCTTTTGCCGATTCATCTAATGTCGAGTAGAATGAAACAAAATCTCGCCATAGTGACCAACAACATGATGACAAACTCTACAACTGAAATGCCACCACGAACTAATCGCACACGCGTTGTGATTACCGGGATGGGCGCGATCACACCGCTGGGGTTGACGCTCGATGGATTTTGGCAAAACTTGCTCGCCGGTAAATCGGGGATTGGCGCGGTCACCGTGTTCGATGCCAGTCAGTATCGCACGCGTATCGCCGGCGAGGTCAAGCAATTCGACGCGACCCGGTACAACATCGAAGCGAAAGACGCGCGGCGAATGGGACGGGCAACCTTGTTCGCGCTTGCGGCGGCGAAGGATGCGCTCGACGATGCTGGGTTGAAACAGAACCTCGGCGAGAATCCGCGCGCGGGCGTGGTGCTCGGCACGGGACTGGGCGGTTTTGTCGAAGCCATCAAAGAGCACGACGCGTATACGCGTCAAGGCGCCGGGCGCGTGAGTCCTTTCCTCGCGGCGGTGATCCTGCCGAATATGCCGGCGTTCTACGTCGCCAATCAGCATCGCGCGCGCGGTTTCAACAACACGGTCGTCACATCCTGTGCGGCGGGCACCGATGCGATTGGCGCGGCAACCGAAGTGATTCGACGCGGCGCGGCGGATGTGATGCTCGCCGGCGGCACGGACGCGATCATTTCCGACATTGTATTTACCGCGTTCGGCGCGATGCGCGCCTTGTCCACGCGCAACGACGATCCCGCGCGCGCGTGTCGCCCGTTCGACAAAAATCGCGATGGCTTGGTCATCGGCGAGGGCGCGGCGATTGTGATACTCGAAAGTTTGGAGCACGCGCGCGTGCGCGGCGCGCGCATCTACGCCGAGATCATCGGCTATGCCGCGAATTCGGACGCGTATCACTTTGTCGCGTCCGATCCGCAGGCGATTGGCGCGACCCAGGTCATGCGCGATGGGTTAGCGGACGCGGGCATTTCACACGAGCAGATAGATTACATCAACGCGCACGGCACGGCGACGATGCTGAACGATCCGAGCGAAACGCTCGCGGTCAAAAATGTTTTTGGCGAACGCGCCTACCAGGTTCCGATCAGCGCGACGAAATCTATGATCGGGCATACGATGGGCGCGGCAGGCGCGTTGGAAGCCGTGGTGTGTGCACTGACGATCCGCGATCAAAAAATTCACCCGACCGCGAATTACGAAACACCCGACCCAGTGTGCGATCTCGATTACGTGCCAAACGTCGCGCGCGCGGCAAAGGTCGCGATCGCCATGTCCAACTCGTTTGGCTTTGGCGGGCAAAACGCGTGCCTGATTCTCGCGCGCTATCAATAAGATACCAGGTTTCTTGGAGAAACCTGGTATCTGTATCGTATGAACACTGGGCACCCGGTTCACACGAATCGGGTGCGATATTTTCTGGCTCAACGCATGTGCTACAACAGTGGCAATGGAAATTGCCCCGTGTGAACCTACGGCTGATCGCCCGCCTGCGCGGGCGAGACATGCGTCCACGAAGGTGGACGCTCGGCGAAACGCCCTGCCGAGGCGATTTCAATCGCCCATCTATTTCTTTGGCGGATTCTTCGCTTGCGCGTACACGCGCGCAAACTCGGCGGTGAATGCCTGCGCGAGTGACGCGTCGTCAATGATCAACAAATTCTCGTCGTTCTCGGTCTCGGCGTTCTGCGAAAAGTTGAAGGAACCCAGGATGACCGTCTTGCCATCCACGATGAACACTTTGTGGTGCATCAGATACGGATTACCGTCCTGCCACACATCCAGTCCCGCGCGTTTCATTTTGCCGTATTCGCTGAATTGCGTTTCCGAGCCGGTGTTCTCGAACACGCCGCGCACCTGGACGCCGTTTTGTGCGCGCTCGCGCACCGTATTGCCAATGTCGTCGTCGGTGAACGAAAACGCGAGAAAATCAATCGTGCGCGTCGCTTGCTTCAACCGCGCGACGATTTTTCCCGCCACCTTGTCTTCTGGCGCGAAATAATTTTCGACGGGCACGCCGTCAATCGTCAAACGGGGTGTCGTGCCGCCCGCTTTGCGCGCCGGACCGAATTTCTTGTCGCCAAACATTTTCTCGAACGTCGCCGTATAGTTGCGCGCCAGTTCCGACGACTGAATCAAGATGCCGTTGTTGTTGTAGCGATACGTGTCGTTCTCGGTGAAATTCCACGAACCGGTCCACACCGCTTGTTTGTCTATGACGACGAATTTATTGTGCATGATCGCGTTCGAGTTGCCGGCGATGATGGTGATGCCGGCTTGTTGCAACTTTTTGAACGGCGGATTTTCTTTCGCATCGTTAAAGATGTTCACGTCGGTGACAACGCGTACCGCCGCGCCGCGTTTTTTCGCGTCGAGCAATGCCTGGGTCACGTTCGGCGAATCGAGTTGATAGATCGCGATGTCCACGCTCGTTTGCGCGCTGTTGATAAACTCCGTCAACTTGTCGTTCAGCCCGCCGTGATGATCCGCTTCGCGGTCGGGGTACTTGGGTGTTGTGAAATAAACCTGGTACCAGGTTGCGCCGCCGTCGCTTGGCGGCGCGGGCGTAGGTGGGTTGCTGGGTATCAGCGCGAGAACGATCACTGCGCTCGCTATGAGGCAGACGCCAATCAGTACCACGGCGCTGATCAGTACCATCTTGGTCGTGAAATTCATTGCCAGTTCCTTTCGAGCGTAGTGGGATAATTTGTCCGCATCACTTTTTCGTCAATTTCCACGCCGCGCTAGAGAGCACAGTCAACAATCGAAAAGTTTGGATGCGGGTGAGGGGCGGTTGTGTTTTGAGTTCGAGCGCGCGCACCGCGTCTCCCAACGATGGCACGCCGGGTTTTTTCGCGATGCCATTGATCGCGGTGACGATTGTGCATACGCGCGCCAGTTCATTCTGCGCGATGCGTTTCGCGGTGGCTTCGTCTTTCGCGCCACTCACTTGTTCCGCGATCCATTGCGTCGCCCAATCGAGTACGCTGTTCGCTTCGTCATCGGTCAGATTCGAGCGCAGACATTCGTCGCCGTACAATGATTCAGTCGCGCTTTGCAAAATCTTTTCGAAAGTTGGCATCCGTGTTTCTCCCGGTGATTATTTTTTTAACTGCTCGCGATAGTGTGCGCGAAATTTGGCGACCTTGGGCGCGATCACGACGCGGCAGTACCCTTGATCGGGATGGTTGGCAAAGTACTCTTGATGATAGTCCTCGGCGCGATAAAACGCGCTGAATGGTGCGACCTCGGTGACGAGCGGGTGATCCCAGATTTTCGCCGCGTTGATTTCCTGTATCACTTCTTGTGCGATGTGTTGCTGGATCGCGTCATGGTAGAAAATCGCCGAGCGATATTGCGTGCCCACATCCGCGCCTTGGCGATTCAATGTCGTCGGGTCGTGAATCGTGAAAAAGACGCGCAACAGATCGCGATACGAAATCACGTCCGGCTCGAACGCGATCTGCACGACTTCGGCGTGCCCCGTTTTGCCGGCGCAAACGAGTTCGTACGACGGATTCGCAACGCTCCCGCCCGAATATCCTGACTCGACACTCACGACGCCTTTCAGTTCGTCGAAGACGGCTTCGAGACACCAAAAGCATCCGCCCGCGAGTGTGGCGATTTGTTTTTCCATTCTGGCTCCTTATGGCGCGCGCCGTGACGTATCACGGCGCGATGCTGAACGATTCGATCACGACTTTGTCCGCGAGCGTCGCGCCGTGCGCGTCAACAATGGGCACGCGCTTGGTCGTCGCGGCATCGTACAATCCTAACTCGAGGCGATAGTTTATACCAGTTGGCGCGCGCGCGTCAATCGGCATCACGACGACATCCACGACCGGGCGATGTGGCGTCCACGTTGACGTGGGCATTTCGCCGCGTCGAGGCGGCGCATCGCTCGCGGCGACGAGTTCGCCTTGCGCGTTGACGAGATTCGCAAACACCGTATAGTCGGTGTCTACGCGCGCGGTCGCGCGCCAATTCAGAAACACGACGAGGGCGCTACCGCGCGCGAGTGTCACACCCGATACATCCAAACTATCCAGGGTTATCGTGTCTCCGAATTGCGCGGGCAAGGTAGGCGCGACACGCGTCGCGATATTTTTCTCGACCGGCAATTCGATCGGTTTGCCATCGGCATCAAAATAATAGATGTACGATTGAGCGTGCGCGTGCAGTTCGGGCAGTGCGCCGGAATCGGTCGCCTCGACCTGGACATGTTTGCCGTAGCGCACAAAAAACAATCCCTTGAAATCCCAGACTGTTGTCATCGGCGAATAGATAAAGTAGAGATACGTATCATCCGGAAATGTCGGGTGCGTGCGCGAAATATCGCGGAAGGGGACGCGCACCTGGCGCGTGTACTCGGCGAGCGTCGCGGCGGCATCGGCGACGCGCGCGCTGCTCGCCAGAACGACTCCCGCGACGACGAGCGCCGCGATCATCGTGAAGGCGCGGCGCGGAACGAATCGCCGCGCGATTGAATCGAACGCGAGCGCGGCGATGATCGCCGTGGACATGAGTGAAAGGTAGAGATAGCGCGTGTTGAAATAGTCGAGTGGAAAACCGGTGAGCGGCGAAATGTTCAACAGCGCGACGAGTCCGATGAGCAACCCCACCCAACTACGCTTGTAGAGCGCGACACTCAGGTACGCGACGACGATGAGCGCGAGCCACGCGAAATAAAACCGCTCGGTTGGCATTGCGTCGGTCCACGGCAACGTGAGCACGGCAAGGTACGGCACCAGATTCGCGAGCATGTGCGGTCCGATCTTGAAACCGAACTGGGACGAAAACTCGCCGTGACTTTGCACGCTGACGACGAGAAACAGGTACGGAATAATCACGATGAGAAACAGCGCGTAACGCTGCGCGGTTTGCGCCAAGTTGATCTTTTGCCGGAACACCCACCACTCGATCAAAAACAAAATCGGCGCGAGGAACACGGCGACTTCTTTGCTGAACAGCGCGAACAGGTACGCGACGAACGCGAACACCCAGTCGCGCGGCGCGCGGGTTTTGATGTAACGTGCCCACAGCAGAATGGTCAACAAATAAAAGAATGCGGAAAGAGGGTCTACGACCGCGTGCCAGAATACCGCAAGCGTAATCACCGGCGACACGGCGTACGCCAGCGCCGCGATCACGCCGACGCGAAACGCGCATGCTGAACCAATCGCGCACGCGCCGATACGCGTGACGACGAGCCATAGCAGGATCGCATTTGCGGAATGCAAAAGGGTATGTGCGAGGTGGTAGCCGTCAGGGTTGAAACCGAACAGCCGGTAGAGGATAAACATGTACAAGCCCTGGACGGGGCGATACCCCTGCGTAATATTCGCGGGGTCGAGGAACTGAATCGCATAGCGTGGCACGTCCATCGTCGCCGCCCATTCGAGATACCACCAACCGTCGTAGAACTGAATGCGATACGCGGGCTGATACGCGATGATGGTGACACAGGTGACGACGAGTGCAGCAATCAAGACGATCTTGTTGGGCATTGACTCTCCGAGAAAACCGAGGGAGGTACCGTCAAAAAAAGCGGGACGCGAGTTTTTCTCTCGTCCCGCTCTTGGTGTAACATTTAGCGTTCGACCAGGGGCACATAATAAGTACCCGGAGTGGGAGGACGTGTGTTAGTCGGTGTTGGTGTGATGCTTGGTGTTGGCGTGATGGGCGGCACGAAGGTTCGTTGAATCGTATTAACACGAAACTCATCAATCGTGCCGGTGATATTGTAACCCGATTGACCGGACCCGATTAGGAATTTCTCAACTCCCGCCGGAAATCCCCCATAGGGATAGGTCGCGGCGCGGACGCCATCAATCCACAGTTCCATTCCGCGACCGCCCCAGGTCGCCGCAATGTGATGCCACGTTCCGGCAAACGTGGCGGAAGGCACGGTTGTTCCCGCGATACGCCAATCGGAAATATTTCGATCGTAAATTCTGAATTCCAATTGATGTGTGCCATTTCCCTTGTTCACTAAATTGAGTTGCAGAGTCGCAACATTCACAATATCTTGAAATCCTCCACCGCCATTCACGAGTGTTCCGATATTCGGCAGACTAGAGAAATTGACCCAGATTTCGAACGCGCCTCCGCCTTGAATATCCGAATGACCCGCGTCGAGAAATGAAGGCACTCCATCGCGATCCAGCGTACCATCGAGATAGATTCCATTGTTGAACCGCCCATTGGCTGTGATGATCGCGTTGCCATTGAGTCGCGCTGAATAGGTCTGGGTTACTTCATTCTTGGTCATCTTGAGCAATCCAGGCGTGATATCGCTCATGTGAAACAGACTGGCGGTGTAGCCATCCACGCTATACTCGCCGACCGGTGCAACCGGCGTACTCGTTGGCAGCGGTGTCGTTGTCGGAATGATGCTGGGCGCAAATGTGCGTTGAAGGTTGCTCACCCGTACTTCATCAATAATCCCGTTGAAGCAATTACCTGGCACATCGCAGCCCAACAACATGGTCGAATATGCCGGCAAACCACCTTTATACGAATATGGCGCGGAGACGTTCAATACCGGCGTCGCACACAGAGGATACCGCCACGACGACAATTGCATTTGTGGATTGCAACGATAGGCATACGTGTTCGCTTCAGGAGTAGTGCTTGCGCCGATGCCATGCAACACACCATCCACCCAGAGTTCCATTCCCCGCGCGCCCCAGGTGATCGCGAGGTGATGCATGCGCCATGTTTCATAGGGCCACGTATTGGTTGGATAAGGTGTTAGCTCTGCCCAGTATGGGGCTAGATTTCCACCGATCAGATAGCGGCAAGGATTGATGCCACTGTCTACCCACTCCCAACTACCGTTTACAAATATCTTGAATTTGATAAAGCCCTCAACTCCGACCCAAAGATTTTGCGCGCCGCCAAATCCACTCCCGGCAGACAACAGCGTAAAGTGATCGGATGTTTGAGTGCACGCGTGCAGGAAATCCACGAACATCTCAACCGTGCCTTGCGGCTGGTTGCCATAGTTCCCCAGCGAAACATAGCCCTGTTGCGCGCGATCAAGATACAGCCCGCCGGCATACAATCCATTGGCGCTGACGGACGCGCCGCTACTGAAGGTGCCCGTGTAGTTGCCCGTTTCGTCAATGGCTGTCATGTCACTGGTCGAATCGAAATGATAAAGCGCGACGGTGTACGCATCCATGGTCGTTTGACCGGGCATCAGATGGGGCGCGCGCGGCGCGCGGATTGGGTTTGTTCGCGTGGGCGTACGCGAAGCGGTGGGCGAGTAGGTGCGCGAAGCGGTGGGCGCTCGACGGGTCGGCAAAGTCGCCGAATGATCGGGCGGTTCAGAAGATTGCGCCGTTGCGATCCCAAAAACAAATACGAAAAATAAACCGACGCCTAATTTGGCTAGAAAATGCAACGGGTCCGAAGCGCGCTTGGTTCGACCCAGCAGGCGGAACATAGCGAAGACTCCATTTTGAGATGATGATGCGATTGTATCTCGCGATGCTTGCTTTGTCAATCTACGCGTGCCAAATGGGTGTCTGTCAAAATTTTGGAACACTCAACCTTGCGAAGGTTTTGACGACAAATCAAATATGATTGCCGTTCAACCTTCGCAAGGTTTTTTCAGCACCCAAAAACTAGACGCACATCCGCGCCAAATCTACGCAAGCCAAGCCAGCCGAAACAAGTTCGCGCAAAGAGTAATGTTCGGAAAAACTGTCAGCGTGGTGTGATGGACAATGCCTCGGGCGCAAGCCACGGCGTCTTTTGCGCGGTCGTCCACTCTTCACCACTTGCCGGATTGTAGACGACGAGCGCAAGCCGGTACGCGCCGGCGGATCCGTTCACCGGAGAAAAGAACGCGAAATCGTCTTGCACGATTTCGTCTGCCGACCAGCCGATGGTCGGGCGCGCACCGTTCGCCGGTTCCGCATCGCGCTGATAGACGATTTGACCGGCGGGATCGAGCACGCGCATCGAGACGGAGAGACGCGCGCTAATTGTTTGCGGCGCGCGCCAGTAGAGCGTGAGCAATCCAAAATTGCCCGCGCGCAATTTTGTCGCCGGATAAATTGCGTATCCAACTAGCTCGACAGAGTGTTCTGCCTGATCGGTGAACGTGGCGTGTGTCGTTGTCACCGGTATTTCGCAATTCACCATTCGCAACTCGCAATTCGCCACCCGCAGATTTATCACGCGCCACAACTCTCCAACGCGCACGAGGCGGAACTCATCCGCGAGCGCGGTGAGCGTTTCGGTTTCGCGCGGATCGAACGTGAGATAGACCGCGCGACCTTCGCGCACCGCGCGCTCAATGTCCGCTTGCCGCGAATCGTACTGTGCGAGCGTCAAGTACTGTTTTTGCGTGATAACTTTCCACCGTTCAATGTCGCGCCGCTGTCCGTCCACGTACTGCGCGTACTCGAGCGGCGTCAGCGATTCCCAGGGTCCGACGATCAACGCGCGTTGCTCTATCGGCAACGCGAGATTATCGCGCCACGCCGTTGCCACCTCGGTGCGCTGACTCCAATCGTTGCGCGTATAATTTTGTATGACAAGCCAACCACTCGTCGCCATGAATACGAACGCGAGCGCGCTCGTTGTGATGACGTGCAGCGGTTTCGCGGCAAGCCATTCCCAGATAACTGCGACCCCAACTGCCGCGAAGAATAGAAATGTGATGTACGACGGCAAGAAAAATTTTTCGACATCGTACGTGTTGAAGAAGAAACAAAAGAGACTGTTGCTCAGGTTCGCCAGCGCGACAAAAATAAGCGTCTCGCGCGCGGGCAACGCGCGCGGAAAACTGCGCGGCGCGCGATTGAGCGCGAGCGCGAGCATGCCGATAATGCCCGCGATGATCGTGAGCGGCGTGAACTGCTCGACGAGGAGCGGCACGTACAGATCGGTGACGCGCGCGACAAGCCAATCGAACGGACCGTACTGCATCCAACGACTCGCGTTGCCGCCAAGCACCATCTCGCCAAAATCCTTCATGTGAAACTCGACGCCGACATCGCTTTCGCCGCGCCAAAAAATGTACCCGTACAGCAACAGCGGTGCGACGAATGCAGACGCGAGGGACACGAGCCGGCGCGACTGGAAGATCGCGCCGCGCTCGCGCCACAGCACGAGCATCGCAATCGCGGGCGCGAACCAAATCATCGTGCGATGATTGGTGAGGGACAAACCGAACGCAAACACCGGCACGGTCAAATCCACCTTGCCCGCGCGCCACATCAAAAACAACATGGTCACGACGATGACGAGAAACGAATTGAGCGTGTACGGCCGCGGAATCACCGCCTGCGACCACTCGACGCGCGACGCGGCGAGGAGCATCGCGCTGACGAGCGCGACCCAGCGATTGCCGGTGAGCCAGCGCGCGAACCCGAACAGCGCGACGACGGTGACTGCGCCCCAGAACGCAGCGAACAAATTCGTGCGAGTCGCAACCGTGCCAATCGGAGCGAGGAGCGTGAATAACTTGCCGAGCAAAAAGAAAAGTGGATAGCCGGTGTGGCTCACTCCCAGAATGCCGATGTTCGTTTGGAATTCGCCCTCGTCGCCGTCGAGCAAACCGGGCGCGGCGGTGCGCGCGTACAGCGCGAGCGACGCGGCGAAAAGCGCTAAGGCAATGAGCCAGTCGCGGGATTGCGAATTGCGAATTGCGTATTGCGTCATGCGTGCAAGAGTTTTCATCTTGATGCGATCTCGATCTGTCCGATAAATGGTGTGATGATTTCTCCGCGTGGATCGCGTGCGACGAGATCACGTTTGCTGATTCGATCATAAACCACAATTTGAATTTGTGCGATGGAAAATTCGGGCGCATCCGCGTTGATCGGCAACCAGTACACATCGCGGATGATTTGCCCGGCGCGCCACAAACGTGTCGGCAACATACCGTGCCCCGGATAAGTGTCGCGCTTTCCAATGACGCGTTGGTTTGTGTCCAGCACGCGAATGCCAATCGAGTAATCCTCGTCCATCAGCGCAGGTGCTTGCCAGTACAACGTCAGTTCGGTCGCGCCGCCGGGATAAGCGGTACGCGAGGAAACAACGTAACCGAGTAATTTGATTTTGTCGTCGTACGCAATGTCCACGCGATTCGGAATTTGCGCGCCGTCACTCTCACTCAACGTTTGCGGATACGCGTACGCCGGACGCAGAATCATCAGCGGTGCGAGTGATGCGAGTGCAAACAGGAAAATGACAAATGTCAAATGAACCAATGACAAAACACGCGCCATCCGCCATTTGCTATTTGCTATCTGCCACTGTGTCAGTCCAAAGACGAGCAGTACCGCAATTGCAGGGAGCGCCGGAAACATCAATCGTCCGTGCGGCGCTTGTGTGACGATCATCCAGCGCACGAGTGCGGCGAAGATGAGGACGAGCCACGCGAGCGGGATGAGGATTTGCGATTTGCGATTTGCGATTTGCGATTGATCCTTGCGCGACAGTTGCCCAATCGAAAATCGAAAATAAAAAATCAAAAATTTCAACAGTCCGACAAAACTGACCAAGACGAAAACACTAATCATCTGATAGACTGCTGGTTGCGCCCGAATGTTGCCCCAGCCGAAACCGACCCAGAACGTTTCCCACACTTCGTTCAGTTGCGCGAGAAATTGATCGAACGACAATACCGCTTGCCGCTCGAAGAATATGCGCGACATCATCTCGGTGCCGGTCAGTTCGCCGTACAACATCAGGTTGCGGATGTACCACCAACCGGCGACAAGTGAAAAGGCAAAAGTAAAAAGGCAAAAGTAAAAAGTGGAAACGCGAATCCAGTTCGGTTCCTTGTGCTTGTTCCACATTTTTAGCCCCAGCGAAAAAATCACCAGAGCGAACAATCCCACGCCGCTTACTTTCGCGATTGCCGCGAGTCCGCATGAAATTCCAAGCAAAGCAATTTCGATGGTTGTCGGTCGGCGGTCGGCGGTCATCACGCGCGCGATCAGCCACAAGGAAAGCGCGGATAACGCGGTGATCGTCGAATCGTTGCTGACCGCGCCGCTGATGAAAAGAAACTGCGGCGTGAACGCGACGATGGCTGCCGCGCTCAACGCGAGGAAATTCCGCGCCGGAAAAATTTCGCGCGCGAGTAAGTAGGTGAACAGCACCGCGAGCGCCCCCAGCGTAACCGAGAGCCAACGCGCAAGCCGCATCGCGAGAACGGCGTTGCGGTACGGAAAACTTTCCGCGGACGTGTGAATGAACAAATTCTTGTTGTCGTTGACGATGCCAGGAACATTGTAACCGTAATGTGGGTTCTCCCACGCGAGCGCCGGAAAATCGGACGTGTCAATCCAAAATGTGAGCGCGGCGGACAACGCATAGTACAGCGGCGGCTGACTACCTTCCTGTTTTGCGAGATGCGTAGGCTGTTCGGACTGCACTGGCAAGCCGCGCCCAGTTGCGAGATACTGCACGAACGCGAAATGCTCGCGCTCGTCCGGCGTTTCAAAGAGCGGTGTCGTCACGCTGTACCACACGCCGAGCGTGACGAACGCAATCAGCAACGCGATAACACCGCGATGTTCGCGCCATTTCATCGCGTCACCTCCAACGCGGTGTCGAGTACGAGCGCATCATCATTCGTGTCGCGCAAACGCAAGCGCGCGCCGGTTTGCAAATCGTACCAGCCGACGCGAAGCGTGTACTTGCCCGGCGACAACTCGCTCGGCAACGCGAGTGCGAATGGATCGCGCACCGCTTCGCCCGCATCCCAGATCGAAGTGGGGTACGCGCCAGATTGCGGTTGATGATCGGCTTGCGCGATGATGTTGCCGTTCGCGTCGAGCAAATGCACAAACACGGTATAGTCGCGCTCCATCTCGCTGATCGCTTGCCAATACAATGCGATCTCGA
The DNA here is from genome assembly GCA_016219275.1 of Chloroflexota bacterium. Taxonomy (NCBI): domain Bacteria; kingdom Bacillati; phylum Chloroflexota; species Chloroflexota bacterium. The sequence continues at coordinate 34,075 of JACRBM010000045.1, read as the reverse complement.
TCGGTGCGCCCGCGCTGGCGACGCGCGGCAAATCGAAACCGGTCAACGCGATCACACCGTTGAAATCGGCGCGTTGCGCGTGCGATGGCGCGAACGTTGTCGCGACGCGCGGCGCGATTTTGAGCGCGCCGACGATGACGCGATTATCGCTAGGGCGTCCCTGTGCGTCAAGCACATCCAGCCGATTCTGTTCCAAATCGTATAGACCGATTTCGATATGATATTTACCTGGGCGCGTGCGCGCGGGAACTTTGATCGGGTGATGCGTCGGGATGATTTCGTCGGTCTTCCACAAATACGTCGGATACGCGCCGAGCGCGGGAAAGATGTCGGCGCTCGTCGTGACCTCTTCATTCGAATCCAGCAAGTGAATGAAAACTGTATAGTCGGTCGAAGTTCGTTGCAGCGCGCGCCAAAAGAGCGAGAGCGAAATCGTTTCGCCCGGCTGGACGCGTTTCTCGCCAATCGCGGCAGATACCAGCACGAGGTTCTGCGTGAATTGCGCGCGCGGAGTTGTGCCGACCGATTCAAATTGAAACACCACGCGCGGATCCACTCTGAACGCGCGCGCGGCGCGAGCCCCGCGCATATCGTCAATCGTTTCATCGGGCGCACGCGTTTGCAATTGCGATTCAACCGTGGACGCGTTTGCACGCGTCGGCGGCATGAGATACACCGTGCCGTCGGTGATCAACACGTACGCGGCGGGATTGTGAACGTAGAGGCGACCCTCGGAGCGACCGCGCTCGAGCGATTCGGGCAACAAGACCCAGGCGCGCGCTGGCGCGGCTGGCGGCACAAGCGCGCCGTTCGCATCGAGCGCGGAACGCAAACGCGGCGCGCGCGCGCCGGAGAGATAACGTACCGGACTGCGCGCGAACTCGTTGAGCGGCACGAACACCGGATCGGTCTGCCGATTGACCCAGGTCGCTTCGGCGACTTCGACACGGCTGACGTTGAAATCGTCGAACTCTTGATTCGCCGGCGAAGCGGCGATGCGTTGAACGAAATACGCGTTGAGCGAATTCGCCGCGCTGAAAAGTAACAACGCGCTCACCATCGCGATGATCGCGCGCGATTTGAAACGCTCGACCAACGCGCCTGCGCCGACGCCGACGAAGAAAAAGACCGGCGGCATGATGCCGATGATGCGTCCCTTGTTTGGCGTCGGTTCATCCGCCGCGAGCAGATCGGGTAGGAGCATCACACCCAGCATGATGATTGCCCAGAACGATTCGATGCGCTTCCAGCGCACGAGAATCACGATCGCGCCGATCACGAAAAACGCGAACAGGATTGGATCGAGCAGTGGTTGGCGAAACGATGCGCCTTGCCATTCGACACCGAACATTTTCGCGTACGCGATAAATCGTTCGAGCACCAGGTTGATCCACCCCAGGTTAGACGCGTTCGGATTTTGAAACAGGTTCACCTGATTCACGCGCGCGAGCGCAACGTGTGGATACAAGACATGAAACAAAATGCGCGGCAACGCGACAATCGCCGCGATGACCCACAACAACATCATCGGTTTGACGCGCGCGCGCCAACGCGCGCGATCAAACAAAAACGCGAACGCCCACAGCATCGCGATTCCAATCGGTACGAATACGGCGGCGAGGTACACGTAGACGTTCGCGCCGATCACGATGCCGCCGAGCGCGAACGCGCGCCAACTGCCGGTGCGCCACCCGCGTGCGAAACAATAGAGCGCGGCGGCTTCAAACAAAGTGACGAGCACAAAGCGGATGCCATAGCGCGCGACCGTCATGAGTTCGAGTGAGCCAGCCAGCGCGAGCGCGGCGGCGAGCGCGACGCGCCGGTCGCGCGTGAATTCGTACGCGCAGCCGTATAGCGCGATGACGCTCAACACGCCGCCGAGCGCGGTGACGACGCGCAACGACGCGGTCGTCGGTCCAAACATCCAAACGGTAATCGCTTGCAAGTACAGAATCAACGCTTCGGGCGCGCCCATCGCGTTGACGTAGAAGGGACGCGCGCCGTCGTACAGCATTCCCAGGATCGTCATGCCGTTTGACGCCGCGTCGTACTTGAGTCCCGGCGCGAGCGTATCGAGCGCGTACAGTCGCGCGAACGCGGCAAGCGCGACGACGAACGCGAACGCGAACCAGTGCGCGCGATTACTCAACGCTCACCTCGCCCAAGACAATCGAATCGCCGTTCTGCGTCGGCAACCGTTCGCCGGTTTGCGCGTCGTACCAGCCGATTTCAATTCGATATTTTCCGCGCGGCGCATCTGCCGGAATTGTGACCGCGATTTCGTCCGCCACAAGTTCGCCTCCGTCCCAAATGGAAGTTGGGTACGTGCCGCCGCGCGGTTGCACGTCGGTTTGCGCGACGATGCGATTTGTGTTGTCGAGTAGGTGAACGAACACGGTGTAATCGTGTCGAATAAATTGATTGCTCTGCCACAGCCAAGTCAATTTCAATTCCTCGCCGCGTTTGATCTGCGATGCCGCGTCAAATCCAACCAGCGTGATCGCATCGCCGAACCGCGCATTGCTCGCGCGCGCGGGCGTCACGATTGGCACATTCAACTTTACTTTGAGCGGACCAAATAGCACGCGATCATCCTCCGCGCGTTTGCCATCAATTTCGACCGGCACGCGCGCGTTCTGCGCGGGCGAGAACAATCCTATTTCGAGCATGTACTTGCCCGGCGGTAGCCCAGCATTCACTTTGAGATCGTACCGCGCCGGCAAGGTTAGATCGCGCGGCAAAAGCGCGAGCGGATATTCGAAAAACATTTCCGTATCGGTGCCGCCAACGGGATTGCCGGATACGTCGAGGATGTGTGCGAACATCTTGACGCTTGATTGAATCGGCGCGCGAGTTTCCCAAAGTAAACCGAGTGGAAATGTTTTGCCCGGCGTGATTTCGTGCGAGTCAATGGTACCAAACAATGAAAGCCCATTGTCGAAATGCGCGAGAGCGATGGAGCGACTTGCCGGGTAACTGAGTACGGTTTTTCTCGTTGATTCATCTGTGCGCCAAAATGAACCAACCACTTTGCCGTACTGATCCCGCAGTGTTTGTGCATTGTTCAATGCTGTGAGGGTAATCATCGGATTCAACCAAATCGCCTCTTGTCCGCGCAAAAGAATCAGCCCACCATTCGGCAATGTGGATGGAATCATAGCGAGCGCCGGTTCGCTTTCGAGTTGTGTGCGATCTCTAGATGGCAGAGTCCTCTGCGAGTGAGACCGCGAGCGAATCAAAAACTGAATCGTCGGATGGGCGAACGTTTCAAACGGTACGATGACGTTTTCGTCACGCGTCATAATCCACTTGGCAAGTTCGACGAGGTCGCCTTGATAGTCATAGTACGCGCGCGGGTGATTCGCCCACACGAGGAAATAATCACGCGCGCTCCACGCGCCACTGCCAAGCAGCGTGACGAGTGTGCCGAGTGCGAGCGCACGCTGTGGCGACCAACGCGTCGCGATCATCTCCCAGCCCCACGCGACGAACACGAACATCGCGGGCAATGCGCCAATCGCGCGTTGCGTGTCGGGCGCGTCCTGGGATAGGATCGTCGGCACGAGCAAGAGAACAAACCAAATCAGCGCGAATCGTTTCGCCGGTTGTCGCCATTGCCATAACGCGCCGAGCAAACCCAGTGCGAACGGAATACCGGTGAACCAATCGAGCACCGGGCGATACGCGATGCCGTGCCGCCACTCGGCATCGCCGCGCGCGAAAAACATTTGCGCGACCCGCCACGCATTCGCAACCAAATCGCTCGTGCCGCCGGCGAGCGCGACGTCGCCCACGCGAAACAAGAACGCGCTCGGATGCGTCGCAAAATAATAGCCGAGCGGCGCAAAGACGACGAGCGCGGACGCGACGACTGTTGTCATTTCGAGGATTGTCTTTACCGTGTCCCTCCCCTTGCCCAGGGGAGGGACAGGGAGGGGTTGAGTATTTCGCCGCTTCGCGGCTCGCAATGATATGAACCATTCGGTCAACCAAAACAACGCGATGACAATCGGCAGAAATCGAGCGGACAAGTACGTGTACAAACTCGCGCCGAGAAACAAACCGGCAAGAATGTGATCGCGCGTTTTCTGTGTGCGCCATGCGCACCAGAAAAAGTAGAACGCGAGCGTCGCGAAGAGCGGAAGCGAAATCGTGCGCCAACCCATTCGGCTAAAGTTGAGATGCCAGTACGATACCGCAAGCCCGGCAGTGCCGACGAGCGCGACCCAGGTCGAACGTTTGCCCGGTGTCATCGCGCGGGCGAGCGCGAAGAACGCGGCGAGTGTGAGCACTCCAACAAACGCGGCAGGAATCCGCAGCGACCAGGGCGACGCGCCGAACAGCATCAACGAGAGCGCGTGCGCGTAAATGAAAAAGGGTTCGCGTCCGCCGTTGCCCTCGAAGAAAATCGGAAACCCCGCGCCATTCAAAATTCCCAGCGCATCGAGTCCGCTAAACGCTTCGTCGTGATACAAGCCGGGCGGAATCGCGTCGAGCCAGGCGACGCGCAGCCAGATCGCGCACAGCAAAATCGTGAGCAGCAGAATCCACACCGCGCGTGTCATCGCGTCGCTCCGATGGTCAACTCAAGATGATCGCTCACGCCAACCGGCAAACGCTCGCCGGTATCGAGACGATACAAACCCAGCGCGAGACGATAACTGGGTTGCGCCGGCATACGCAACACGTACTCGTCGCTTATCAATTCGCCCGCACTCCAAATTGAGGTTGGATAGTTGCCGTCTTGCGGTTGACGGTCGGCTTGCGCGATGATCTTGTCGTTCGCGTCGAGCGCGTGGACGAACACTTTGTAGTCGCTCTCGATTGCCGCGCGCGCGCGCCAGTACAACACAATTCGAATTTCATCCTGGGTCGTGTCCGCATCATACCCAGCAAGCTCAATCGCGTCGCCGAACGGTGCGGCGACACGCACGCGTGGCGTGTACGCGACCTGGGTACTCGGTGCGACCTTGATCGCGCCCAACATCGCGCGATCTTCGCCAGATTCCATCGCGGTCAAGCGTTCGCCGTTCTTTTCGACCGGATACAAACCGACTTCGAGCGCGTACTTGCCCGGCGTCGCGTTCGCGTCAATCGGTACGCGCACCTCATCGCGCAACGCGTCGCCGGGTTTCCAGTACACCGTCGGAAATGCGCCGCGTGCCGGAATCACGTCTGCGCCGCCGGCGCTGCGGTCGTTATGTCCGATGAGATGCACGAACACGCGGTACGATTCGCTCATCGGCGCGAGTGCGCGCCAGTACAACGTCACGCGCAACGTGTCGCCCGGTTTGACCGCGCGCACGTCCACATCATAACCAAGCAATTCGATCTGGTCCGCGAAATTCACACGCGCCGGATTTGTGATGCGCGCGAGATCATTCGCGGATGCGAGCGCGGGACGCGCGTACGCGGGACGCGTGTAGGCGAAGGGAACGAAAAGGGCGAGCGTGAAGAAGGCGGCAATGAGTAGGTTGGTAATTGGTAAATGGTAATGAGTCAGGCGTGATGCGTGATGCGTGATTTCTTGCAAGCCAAGTGTGATGACCAATGCGATGACGGAGATTGCCGGGAACAAGTAACGACCCTGGTCTGCGCCGGTCGTCATCGTGATGAATCGCAGTTGCGCGACGAGGATGAAGGCGAGCCAGGCGGCGAGGGAGAGAATCGTAATTCGTAATTCGTAATTTGTAATTCGCAAGAACCAAACGACAAAGCCGAACAATGAAATCAAAGTGAGCGCGCCGAGCGCCAGAAGAATGATCGGCGAAAAATCGCTAGGTGTCGGACCGCCCCAAAAGGTTTGCCAAAGCCAGGGCAGCGAAATCTGGAAGAGTTCTAGTGGAGTTAATTCGCCGGATCGCGGAAAGAGCGCGGTCGCAGTCATCAGTCTGAGTGCGAGCGGATCACCGTACAAAACTTGATTGCGCGCGAACATCCAAGCGGCAACGAATGCGATGACAGCACCCAGGATTGTCGAAGTAGAAACGAATAAACGCATGGATCGCCGGCGAAACGCGAGGTACGCGAAAATGAGAAGCGTGAATGGGATGAGACCGAGCGCCGTTGTCTTGGTCAGCACGCCCAATCCGATGAGCAGGCCGGCGAGCGCGGCGGATTTCGTGTTGAGTGTTGCGCGTTCAGTCAACCAACGTGTCCACATCAGCAACACGAGCGACGAGAACGCGGTGAGCGGTGCGTCGTTCGAGATGAGCGCGCTCGCGAAGAGGAAACTGGGATTGAACGCAACGATGGAAGCGGCGGCAAGCGAAATTTGTAATTTGTAATTTGTAATTTGTAGTTCGGGCGCAGCGCGTGTGATGGATAGAGTTATGAAAAAGGTTGCGGCGACGGTGATGAGACTGAATGCAATCGAAAGCAGGCGCGCGAGATGCACCGCGAGTGTGGTGCGCGTGTACGGAAAGTTTTGCGAATCGGGATGGTAATAAATGTTTCGCCCGCAACATGCTGGGTCGCCGACGAACGTCGCCTCGTAGTTGCGCCACAACTGTTGTTCGTGATCCGATGTGTCTATCGGCGCGATGACGAGCGCGACGAGCGAATAGTACAACGGCGGCTGCCAGCCCTGGTGTCCTGCCGCGCCGCCGCCTGGCTCGAACGACTGCACCGGCAACGCACGATGGTCCGCGATGAATTTGGCGTAGCGGAAATGATCGTCTTCGTCCGGACCTTCAAAGATCGGAATGATGATCGAGTAAAACGCGGCGAGTAATGCGAACACGACGAGCAACACCGCAAGCGATTTTGGCAGGCGGCTCATTGGCTCGTCACCTCGAATGTTGTCACTACGATTTGGCGATTCACAAGTTCGTTGCCTTGCGCGTCGAATGCCGGCAAACGTTCGCCGGTTGGCGGATCGTACATACCGGCAACGATGCGATACGCGCCCGGCGTGTTGAGCGTAAACGCGTACGAGTCGGGCACGCGTTCGCCCGCGTCCCAGATGCGCGTCGGATAACGATTCTGGCGCGGCGTGTTGTCTTGTTGCGCGACCAGGTTTCCCTGGGCGTCGAGAACGTGCACGAACACGTGAACATCTTTTTGCGGCGGCGCGATGGCTTGCCAATGCAAGGTCAACGCGAACGATTTTCCGGCGCGCACGCGCGGTTCTGCGTCGAATCCTTCGAGACGAATTGTGTTGCCGAGTGTGGCGTTCAGCGCGACGCGCGGCTTGCTTGATGCGTTCACCGGCACGATCACTTCGCCCAAATCCACACGTTCCTCGGAGCCAGCCGGCAATCGTTCGAGCGTTTCAAAACGATACATCCCGGCGATGAAACGATAAACGCCGGGTGTCGCATCGCGCGGGATTTTCAAAAGGCGCGAATCATCAATGACGCGACCAGGCATCCACAACATCGTCGGCAAAAATCCATCCTGGGGAATGCTATCGCGTTGCGCGAGTACGTTGCCGTCGGCGTCGAGCAATTGCGCGAAGACGGTGTAATCCTCGAACACATCGCGTTCGGCGCGCCAGAACAAGGTGACTGGCAATGCTTCGCCCGCGTTCACGCGCGCGGGCATGTTCGCGCCGAGCAGGCGAATGCGGTTGCCGACGAGGGCGTCCGCGCGGCGCGAGAAGGTCGGTTCGGGCGATGTATCCACTGCGCGCGTCAATTCGATTTCGCCAACGCGCGTGAAGGACGCGTTCGCGCCGAAAGAAACTTGAACTTGATATTTTCCTGCTGGCATTCCTGGCGCGAGCGGCACATCGAAATAATCCGCGACGATTTCGTCGGCGATCCACGCTTCGGGAAAACCGGTGTTGTAACGCGAATGTTGCGCGCGTTGTGACCACACACGATTGTCGTCGCCGACGAGTCGCCAGGTAAAGGGATCGTCGCGCGCCGGTTGTTGGACATGCCAAATCGCATTTATTTGCAGCGTGTCGTTCACGCGCTCGGCGCGCCAGCCGATCAACCGCAACTCGCGCGCGACCTGGGTCGGATTCGTTTGCATCGTTTGTGCCGGCGCGGTGAACGCGACAAACGTGGATGGAAGCGCGACCACCAATGCGAACACGCCCGTCATCATCGCGATGCGCCAATCGTCGCCGCGGCGACGCGCCGCGATAACCATCGCGCCAACGAGCGCGCATGCGGCGATACCGGACGCGAGCGCGCCGATCTGTCGTGGGAGAGTGTCGCCGAAAAAAATCACGACGCGATGTTCGCCAGCCGGCACGTTGATCGCGACCAAACCAAGCGGTGTGTTGGGAAACGTTGCCGTTGGTTGACCATCGTCCGTCGCTTGCCACCCGGCGAAATGAAACACGCGCAGTGTGATCGTGAGCGCTTCACTTGTCGCGACGCGAAAGGTGAAGCGTGTCGCTCCGAATTCCTCAAGCGTAATTGTTGGCGTCGCGCCAGTGCGCGTCGAGTCGAGGCGCGTGACGAGCGACTGGACGGTGCGCGGCAGAAATTCGCCGAACGAACCAAAGCCCAAGCCGCGCGTGTTGGTTTCGACGCGTGCCATCTGCCCGCGCGTCAATTCCTCGCGCGGATAATCGAGTCGTTGTGGCGCGAGGTTCCCCAGTCCATTCCATACGAGGATCGCCGCGCACGCAATCGCCAACGCGACGCGCAGCGCGGTGTGACGAATCATCGCGATCAATCCGCCGGTCGTGACAGCGACGCCCAAGCCGATCAAGACCGACACGCGCCACGCGAATTGAACCGTCTTGAGCAGGGGCATCGCTTTCCAAAATTCGCGCGTGACATCGAGCAATAAGATACCGGCGATGATCACGAGTGCGCCAAAAAGCCAGGTCGTCGCGCGGCGACGCCATCCCAGGATCAATGCGAGCGCGACCGGAATTAGTGACACGATGCCGAGCGGATACGGTTGATCGGTGTACTGGTAGGGCAGAGTAAATTGCACGACCTGGGACACCGAAAGGAAACTGCCGTCGAGTAACGCGACGAGTGGTTTGTTCGCGCGACTCACCGCGACCAAGGACATTTCGGTCACCGCGGGCAACCAGTAAAACGCCGCGAGCACACCGCCGCACAGAATCGCGACGGCGAGTGATACGAACGCGCGAACGCGTTTTGGCTTTGGCACGCGAAATAATTCCCAGAGCACAAACACGCCGAGAAAGGGCGCGCTCAACACGACGGTGAGATTGTGCGCGAGTACCATCGCGGCGACGACGAACGCGGCGACGATCATCGCACCGGACGTGCGACGATGAATCACGCGGTGCAGTGACCAGATGAGCCAGGGTAAAATCGCGGCGGCGAGCGCCTCGGCGAGCGCGCCGCGCAGAAAAATATCGAGCAGAAAGTACGGAAAGAATACGTACGCGAGGGCGACGATCATGCCGGCGAGACGCGGCGATTCGGTGTTCGCAAATAGTGCGCGTCCCATTTCGTACGCGCCGGTTGTCCCGATGATGACGAAGAGCGCGAGCGTGAGTTGAAGCGCTGTTGGAATGTCCGCGCCCATCACGCGAAAAATCTCGGCGAGATAGTACGTCAACGGCGCATAGAAATTGAAAACCGGATAGCCATAGCCATAAGCCAGGTCGGGCGCCCAGCGCGGATAGACCTCGCCGGCGCGCAACATCCAATCGAATTCGGCGAAACGGAAGAGATGTCCATTGCCGTCGTCGAGAAAGAGAAAATGCGACGGTGGAAATAATGGCAGGATACCGAGCGCGATGATGGCGGCGAGAGCGAGTGGCGTAATCCAACGCGATTGAAATAACATGGCGGGAATTGCGTGACAACAAAAAGCGGGCGTGACTGCCCGCTCATTTTCTATACATTCGATTCTTTTGGCAAATTCGCGCGGCGTGCTTCGACCAAGGGCGGCGCGCTGCCGAGCAAACCGAAACGTTTGCGGAAAAGGAAAAACAAATTGTAAAATCCATCGCGCCAGATGCGGAGCTTGCTAACGCCGTGCCGCTCTTTGTAATAGACCGGCAATTCGATGCCGCGAATGAGTTTCTTTTTCGACATGGCTTCAAGTTTGATCTCTTCGGAGAATGCCATGCCGTCGCTTGTGAGCGTCAAGTGTTCGAGCACCCACCGGCGGAACACCCACATGCCCGATTGCGAATCGCGCACGCGAAACCAGAACAGAATCCAGATGAAGAAATTGAGCACGTCGTTGCCGAACACGCGCAGCCAATTACTTGGTTTGTCCTTGTGACCCGTGCGGTCGCAGGTGATGAAATCGAAACCTTCGTCAATCATCACGTCGAGCAGAATCGGAATGAAATTACGCGGATACGTGCCGTCGGCATCCATCGTGACGATGATATCGCCGGTCGTGTGGCGCAACCCAGTTTTGTACGCCGCGCCGTATCCTTGTTTGGATTCGCGGATGACCGTCGCGCCAAGTTGACGCGCGACCTCGGATGTACGATCGGTCGAGTTGTTGTCCACCGCGATTACTTCATCCACGATGGTGGGCAGGTCGCGAAAGACTTCTGGCAAGCCGTGCTCTTCGTTGTAGCACGGCATCACGAGGGAGATGCGATGATTTTTGTACATTACGGTTTTGTGACCGCCTTGAGTTGATCTTCCAATTCCTGCGCGGTGACAAAACCGAGTTTCTTCCAGATAACTTGACCTTTGCCATCGAGCAGGAACATGTGCGGTTGGACGCTGTAACCCAGTTTGCGTTTCGCGTCCTGGGTCGCGGTGTTGTCAATGTCGAGATAGACGAAATCTACACAGCCACCATACTTGGCTTCTAGCCCGTGCACGACGGGTTTCAACGCGTTGCAGGTGCCTCACCAGTACGCAAAGAACTCGACGAGTTTGGGTTTCGCCGACGCGTCGAGTTTTTTCGGATCGTCGGAACGAAAACTATCGAGCGGCGCGGCGTTCGTCATCGCGCACGACGCGGCGCTGGACGCGTTGCTTGGAGTGGTGGCTTGTGCCGCTGGCTTGGTTGCCACGGCAACCGTTGCGGTCGGTGGGACTGCTGTCGCGGTCGGCGTTGACGGCGCGGCGCACGCGGTGAGCGTGACGAGCAAAATTGCATGCAGGAATACTTGTAGACGCATTGACTCCCTCACAAATTTCGCAACACGTTTCGCGTACTGCGTTTTTTATATTTCCACACGATAACTTTCCGCCGGGCGCGGCGCGGACTGCATCACCTCGGGCGAGAGACCATGCCGCAACTGCGCCCATTTCAAACTCGCCCACTCTTTTAGAATCACCGGATACATCAGCGGGTTGAACAGAATGTTAACGGTGAGGAAACATTCGTACGTGCAGTAGCACTTGGTCTTGCTGATCCACTCGCGCGCCTCATCGCCTTTTTGCGAGAACCAAATCTTTTTGAAATCGTAATCGTAATCGCGCACGTTGCCGAGAATTTTTTCTTCGAGCAATTCACACGCGAGCACGTCGCCGTTCGCGTACATCGCGCCGCCGAGCGAACCGGCGTAGCACGGAATCACGAACCGGCGTTCCTTGACCATCTTGGTGATGAGCTTGGGGCGAATGATGCGTTTGGCGTTGATGAAATCGCCGAAGGGCAGCTTGTAATACCCAGACAACTCGCGCGATTTGTTCGCATGTTCGAGGTGATAGTGAAAGTTCATATAGTTGTCAATGTCGAATTGGTTCGCCTTCGGGTCAATCGGCGGTGTGAATTTCGCGGCAGGGTCTTTCGGTCCGCCGCGCAAGAGGAGAGTGAACACGGTATTCACGCCGACGTACGTCCGCAGATAATCGTAAATCTCTTCGAGGCGATCGTGATTGTACGCGCTGACCGCGATTTGGATGCACGCGGAAAAACTGGGGTAGTGTTTTTCGAGGACGCGCAGTTCGCGGTATGTGCGAATCGCGCGGTCGAACAAGCCCTTGAAGCCGCGAAACTTGTCGTGGTCTTCTTCGACGCCGTCAATCGAAATGTCAATGTGCAAATCCATATCAGGACACGCGTCGAGCATTTCGCGCGCGCCGTCCACGACGCGACTCGTGAGCGAGCCGTTCGTCGGAATGCCGACGTTCGGCGCGTGATTGTTCTTGTGGAAAATCTTGACGATCTCCGGCAGGTCTTTGCGCAGGAATGGCTCGCCGCCGGTCGGCGTAAAGAAAATCATATCGTCCATCGAGCGGCTGACTTTTTCGATTTCGTCTATCGTCAATTCGCCGGTGTGACGTTCGTGCGAGCCGAGCAAGCAGTGCCCGCAGCGCGCGTTGCAGTTTTTGGTGATGAAGAGGACAAAGTAGAGTGGCGACGCGCCTTTTTTGTACAAGATGCGCGGCGCGAATTTCACATAGTTCATCAGGGACATGGTCGGTGCTCCTTCTGGGTCGTGCTTATGGTGGCGAGGATTACTCCTCGGGAATTTTCGATTTATGATTTAGGATTTGCTAGTGGGGCGCGCTTGGTATATACGAATTAGCTCGCGGACAATTGGCAACAACTCGCGAGGAATCTGCATCGTCGTTTGTCCTTTGAATGCCTTTTCGTCTTCGGCGGCAGCGGCATCTTCCGTCTGGGTTTCGTAATGTCGCAGAACTTTGCGAACGCGTTTTTCATCCCAACCTTTTGGAAAGCGATTCGTTTTCATCGTTACCTCCTGCGTCTGCGACGGTGAAATGCCGTCAACGCCTTTCCTTGCAGATCACACGCAAAATGCGACCGGATTCAGTTTGACCTATCGCGACTCGTGATCCTTCTGCGCCTTGACGATCTTCGGTGGGCTTGGATAGAATCTCATCTATCGCGTCTTCGGAAACATTGTGATTGTAGATATGTGGTAATCCGGTTTCTGGATCAATGTAGTAGCGAATGTTTTCGATGGGCAAGGTGCAACTCCCAACTCTATGCTGTTTTCATCGCAAAGACAGTATTGTTTACCCAGAATGTTTCTTCCTCACTCAACTCCGCGAGTGTCTGGGTGTAATCGAGCAGGCGTTCGTAGCCGACGAGATCGAAACACGCGTCGAGCGCGGCTTGCAAATCGAGCGTCACATCTGGGTCGGGTGGCAAGAGCGGCACCGGGACGATGGGCAATCGGTCGCGCAATTGAATCGGATAGACCTGCGTGTTTGGTCGGCGCGTCCAGCGGCTGAGCAAAACATAGAACGCCGCGCGCGGCAGTTCGCCGATCAATTCGAGGCGTTGACCCAGTCGTAGCAAATCAATTTCGAGCAGATGCGTGTCCGTCTCCAAAATCTCGATGCGCTTGGACGCGTACTCGCGAAATCCTCTGCCGCGTTTATTTTCAGGCGACAGGATTTCGATGGCGGTGACCAATCGCCGCTCGGCGACATCGCGAATCTCGACCGCGAGGTACGGGACAGGTTCGGGCAATGGATTTTGTAATTCAACCGAATTGCCGGCGGGCGCATACGCTGCGCGCGTTTGCTTGACGACGTGAACATCCGGGTAGATCGTTCTGGTTATACTCAGAACTGGGTCGCCAAAGGTGAACCGCTTTGCCAACAACGCGACATATTTCGGCTTGAGATGTGGAATCAACTGGGCGCGAATCGCGTTGGCGAGTGTGCCATGAAACTCTTGCCACATCTCGCCTTCGAGAAACGGATCCATGCCAGGAAATGGAGAAGGCATCAGTATTTTCTCCCTCGCACAAACTCTGCGGCAGCGATCATCATTCCTAGCCCAACGACGAACACATCAATCGGTTGAAACAGCGCGGCGAGCAATGCGAACGGTGCGCCGCGTTGTCGCGCGAGATACGAAAACCAAGTTGAAAATAAAAAGTTAAAAGCTAAAAGTAATACGCCGCCCAAAATTGCCAATAACCAATAACCAATTACCAATCCCCCCATCAACGCACCCAGCGCCGCGAACAAGGTTGGCACGGCGAGTTGGTAAAAGACTGGGACGCTTGTGTAAAAGGGTTGTCCGCGTTTCCGCAAGCGCATCAACATGAGCGCGCGCGCGCGGAGATAATCGGTTCGCAAGACCTCGCGCAAGGTGTAACGCTTGTGATGTGCGGCGGTCACGCGCGGATCGAGCACGATGTTGTATCCCGCGCCCCACGCGCGCTGACCAAACTCGGTGTCCTCGGCGATACTCGCGCCGCGATAGTTTTCGTTAAAGCCGCCAAGTTGCGCGAACGTCTCGCGACGCATCGCGGCAATGCTCGTGTAGAACAAGCCGATACGAGCGCGCGGCACGCGCTCGTATGTAAAGCGCATCCACAAATTTTTAAAGTTGCTGGCAAAATCCTTGAACGGAATTCTGCCGTCGAGCAAACCGACGACTGCGGCGATACGCGCGTCCGTGAATTTCTCGACCAGATTGGCGATGACGTCCGGCGCGACCATCACGTCGTCGTCGGTGAAGAAAAGCACATCGCTCGACGCCACTGCCGCGCCGCGATTTTTCGCACGCGCCGCGCCGATGTTTTCGCGCAGTCGTACTATGCGACATTCAAACTGTTCCGCGATGCGAGCCGAATCATCGGACGACGCATCATCCACGACGATGATTTCATCGGGCGGGAGAGACGACGCGCGGAGAGCGGTCAAACACGCCGCAAGTGTGGCAGAGCCGTTGTGCGTGGGAATAACAACGGAAAGGGTTGGGCGATGATTCATAGCGTCAAAGCGTGGCGATTATAGCACAGTGACAACTGGTTCGTCAAAAGAACGCGGTAAAGACATTGCACGCTTCGCGAACGTCTCTACTTGCTCATCATTGCAACGAATTCGTCTCGCGCGGCTTGCATCAACGCGGCGTCGCTCAGCAAATCAATCGCGGTTAGCGCCATGCCTTTTGCCGCGTGAATCAACCCAGCATGTCCCGCCGGTGAAATCGCCGCGTCGCGAAATTCGGTGGTGTGACCTGGGATGCCTTCGGGACCGATCGCGATGTACGCGTGCAGCGCCGGTACGGTTTGACTCACGTTGCCCATATCGGTCGAGCCCATGCGTTCGTTCGGGCGCACGTCTTTAACTTGGATGCCCAGCGCGTTCCAATTTTCGGCAAAGAGGCGCGCCATCACGCTGTTCGGAATCATCTCCGCGTAACCGGGTTTAACCGAGTGTTTGAGCGTTGCGCCGGTCGCGAGACCGGCGGCTTGAGCGCATTCAATCACGCGCGCGAGAATCTCGTGGGAGTATTTTTGCGACGCCGCGCGGACGCTGAATTGCGCGGCGGCATAATCGGGAATGATGTTTGCCGCCGAGCCGCCGCGCGTGATGATGCCGTGCAAGCGCGCTTCCGGTTTCAAATGCAAACGCAACGCGTTGATGTTGTTGAAGGTGAGGATGACGGCTTCGAGTGCGTTGATGCCATCCTCCGGCGCGGCGGCAGCGTGCGCGGCTTTGCCGGAAAATTCGATGTTGAGTCGCACCGAGGCGAGCGAGCCGCGATTGACCATCGTGCGCCCAGAAGGATGCGTCATCATCGCCGCGTCCACGCCGGCAAACCCACCGTTTTCGAGCAGGATAATTTTGCCGCCGCCGCCTTCTTCTGCTGGTGTGCCGATGACGACGAGCGTACCGGGCAGATGATCCATCACGGCGCGCACGCCTATCGCCGCCCCAATCGCGGCAGTGCCAATGATGTTATGTCCGCACGCATGACCGATATCGGGCAGCGCGTCGTACTCGGCGAGCAATGCGACGGTTGCGCCATCGGATTTGCCGCGGCGTTCCGCGCGAAATGCGGTGATCAGCGTACCGACGCCGCGCGTCACATTATAATCAGCGCGTTCGAGCGCGTCGCACAGATACTCGGCGGATTCGACTTCTTGAAATGCAAGTTCGGGGTGCGTGTGAATCGTGATACTGAGTTGTTCAAGTTCCTCGCGCTGCGCGTCAATCGCGGCGATCGCGCGTTGTTTCAAATTGGAAAGAGTTGACATTGGTTCACGCAAGTCGTTGAGAGTGATAAATGGCGGAGACGATGAACAAGCCGATCATGGTGATGACGGTTAGCGAGCCGATGTGGTACGCGCGACGCGGTCGAGTTTCGCCGCGCGTTTCTGCGGCTTGAATTTTTTTGCGGTGTTCGCCGGCGGCGGCTACACCCATCGCCGCGACGGCTGGGACTGCCGCACAAAACATACACATGAGAACCTCCGGTAGATGAGATGCTCGGATTATACCACATTTCGCTATTCAGCCCATCCTTGCAAAAGTTGTCAATCGGTCTGCAAACTTTCGCGGGGTTGAATGACCCTGATGTGCGAATCGTTTTGACAATTTGTCCAAGTACGTATATAATCGCACCCGCTCAAAAACATACGTAGACTATCATTGCCGGCGTAGCTCAATTGGCAGAGCAACGGTTTTGTAAACCGTCGGTTCTCGGTTCAAGTCCGAGCGCCGGCTTGGGTCGGCAAGGCACATCCACAATCGAACATGGGGAGGCGGCGAAGGCGGTGAGTCGCGTCGGTCTGTAAAATCGATGCCGTACGGCTATGAGAGTCCGAATCTCTCCCTCCCCACACATTATTTTGGATTTTCGATTGCTGCTTTTCGATTTTTCAAATCCAAAATCAGCAATCCCAAATCGAAAATTTCGTTCGCCTTCGTAGCTCAGTTGGTAGAGCACGTTCTTGGTAAGAACGGGGTCCTGGGTTCAAGTCCCAGCGAAGGCTCCATTTTGCGGAGAGGGTGAAAGACGAATGGCGAAAAAAGAGAATCGCTTGGTGGTCACGCTCGAATGCACCGAGTGCAAGAATCGCAATTACACGAGCGTAAAAAACAAAAAGAACGACACTGCGCGTATCGAACTGAAAAAGTATTGCCCGCACGACCGCCGGCATACGTTGCATCGCGAAACCAAGTAACGTTTAGATCGGACTGGATTTTTCAGGGCACCGTCTTCCGCTGAGACAGGCGCGTGGCGGTGTCTTGGTTTGTTAGCGTGGGATGTCCTTTCTAGCGTCGGGAGTGGATCGTGTTAAAAGAAATTCGCAAAGACAATCGAATTACGCAATACTTGCGCGAGACGCGCGCCGAACTTCGCAAAGTGGTGTGGCCCACGCGCGAGGAAGCCATCAATCTGACGACGATTGTCGTCATGACGATTGTTGTGATGAGTATCTTTTTTGGCGCGGTGGACTATTTGTTTTCCGCGTTGATGCGCGTATTGCTGGGACGCTAACGCGCGTCGCCGAAAGATGAGTTGAGCTCGTGGATGACCCCGTGTTGAACGACGAAGAACAAAAACCGATGTCAGAATCTACCGAGAGCGCGCCGAGCGATCTCGTGGTGGAGACTGAGACTACGCCCGCGCCGGAATCGAGCGCGCCAGCGACCGAACCGGCGAAAGTGGAAGAGACCAAGCGCGCGTGGTACGTCGTCCATTGCTACTCCGGGTACGAGAACAAGGTCAAGAAGGGATTGGAGCAACGCCTGTTGACCGAACCGGGATTGCACAATCTCATCTTTCGCGTTGTCGTGCCAACCGAAGAAGAACTCGATTTGCGCGAAGGGCAACGCAAGGTCGTGCAACGCCGCGTGTTTCCCGGTTACGTGCTTGTCGAGATGATCGAATATCGCGCCGAAGATCCGGCGGCGAAAGCGGCGTGGTACGCCGTGCGCAACACGCCGGGCGTAACCGGCTTTGTCAGTTCCGGCGACAAGCCCGCGCCGCTGCGCGAAGAAGAAGTGAACAAGATTCTCAAGCGCATGGAAGCCGATCAACCGAAGGTGCGCGTCACGTATCGTCCTGGTCAAGTCGTTCATATCATTGACGGACCGTTCGCCGATTTTCGCGGCACCGTGGACGAAGTGAACATGGAAAAGGGCAAGGTGCGCGTGATGGTCTCGTTCTTCGGACGCGAGACGCCGGTTGAACTCGATCTATTGCAAGTTGAAAAAGTTTAATAGTCTGGTAGTCGCCTAGTCGCGTAGTCAACTAGTCAACCGACGAATTGACCACGCGACTGAGCGACTAGCCGACTAAACTCGGAGGAATAGTGGGTAAGAAAGCCAAAGCAATCGTCAAGCTGCAAGTGCAAGCCGGCAAAGCGACGCCGGCGCCGCCGGTGGGTACGGCGCTCGGTCCGCACGGTATCAACATTATGCAGTTCTGCAAGGAATACAACGCCAAGACGGCGACTATGGCGGGGATGGTCGTTCCGGCAGAAATTACGATTTACCAGGATCGCTCGTTCTCGTTCGTCCTCAAGACGCCGCCCGCGCCAGTGTTGCTGCGCAAAGCGGCGGGCATCGAAAAAGGATCGGGCGTACCAAATCGCAACAAGGTGGGTGCGGTGTCGCGCAAGCAAGTGCGCGAAATCGCGGAAATGAAAATGAAAGACCTGAACGCAGTGGATGTCGAAGGCGCGATGCACATGGTCGAAGGCACTGCGCGCAGTATGGGAATCGAAATAAAAGAGTAAAAGTTGGAGATTAGAAATTGGAAGTTAGAGTCTAGATATCCAACATCAAACTTCCAACGTCCAACTTCCAAAACGTGGGAGCGCGACAACGCGCGCCAAAACCACTGGAGGCAAACATGTCCAAGCGCGGCAAAAAGTATCTCGAAGCGCTCAAGCACGTGGATGTTAACAAGGAGTACTCGACCAAGGAAGCGGTCGTCCTCCTTAAGAAGACGGCGTACACTAAATTTCCTGGGACAGTCGAACTGCACCTGAGATTGGGTGTAGATGTCAAGCAAGCCGATCAAATGGTGCGCGGTGTAACGCTCCTGCCGCACGGCACGGGCAAGCAAATTCGTATCGCGGTGTTTGCAGATGGGGATGCTGAACGCATCGCGAAAGAAGCCGGCGCGGATTTCGCCGGCGGCGATGATTTGATCAAGCAAGTCGAAGGCGGCTTTCTCGGTTTCGATGTGGCGGTCGCGGTACCGCAATTGATGGCGAAGGTCGGTCGTCTCGGCAAAGTGCTTGGCACGCGCGGCTTGATGCCGAACCCGAAAGCTGGGACGGTCGTGGCGGCGGATCAACTGCCGCGTATTCTTAAGGAACTGCGCCAGGGTCGCGTCGAGTTTCGCACCGACAAGACCGGCAACATTCACACCGTCGTCGGCAAGTCGAACTTTACCGAAGAGCAACTGCACGAAAACCTGACTTCGATAATCGAAGCGATCGTACGCGCCAAGCCCGCCGCGGCGAAAGGCGTCTACATCAAAAAGATGGTCGTGACGAATACGATGGGACCGGGCATCCGCCTCAACGTCAACGAAGCGACCAACGTCAAAGCGGTGGAATAACGATTCTGTTGTCGTAACAATCACATATCGCCAATGACCGCAGGTGCGTCGCAAGACGCTTAATGCCAAGCGCCTGCCGAGGCAAAGATAGTCCAGTCATCTAGGTTGACTGATCAACGAGTCTTTGTGTCGGCATGGCACAAAGACTTTTCAATTTCTAGAGATTAGTAATTGGATGTTGGAATTGGAAATCGGAAGTTGGAAGTTGGAATCTGATCTCCAACCTTCAACCTCCAATTTCCAACCTCTAACCTCCAACCTCCAACTTCCAATCCCTAATCTCCAATCGTAAGGAGGTGAATCCACTTGCCCGTAACTCGTGAAATCAAAGAGGAAATGGTCGCCGAACTGACCGCCGAGTTTAAGAAATCGCAGGCACTCATCTTTGCCGATTATCGCGGCGTGCCGACGGCGGAACTCGCCAAGTTGCGCAATCAACTGCGCGGAATGAAGAGCGGTTTGCACGTCACGAAGAACACGTTGGTGGCGCTCGCACTCGAACGTGCGGGACTGCCCGTGCCCCAGGATCTGCTCGAAGGTCCGAACGTGATCGCGTTCTGCTACACCGACATCGCTGGCACGGCGAGAGCGATCAACGATTTCTTGAAGGATCGCGAAGTCAAGGTGCGCGGCGCGATCATGGGTCAAACCGTTATGCGCGGTGCGGAAACCGCGGCGCTGGCGAACTTGCCCACTCGCGAACAAGCACTCGGTCGCTTGCTCGGTACGATCATCGCTCCCGGCACCCAGATTGCTGGGGTGGTCGCGTCTGGCATCCGCCAGGTTTTGTACTTGCTCAAGGCGCGCGCGGAGCAACTCGAAAAGCAAGGCGCGGCGGCGTAATTACTAATTACCAATACCTCGTCAAGTGCGTGTAATTGGTAATCGAAAACGGAAATCAAATAAGGAGAATACAAACATGGCATCTGAAAAATTGCTCAAGATTGCGGAAGACATTCAGGGCTTGACGCTCATCGAAGCTTCCGAACTGGTCAAAGTGCTCGAAGAAAAACTCGGCGTGAGCGCCGCCGCCCCGGTCGCGATGGCAGCGATGGGTGGCGCGCCTGCCGCTGGTG
Organism: Chloroflexota bacterium; assembly: GCA_016219275.1. Classification (NCBI taxonomy): domain Bacteria; kingdom Bacillati; phylum Chloroflexota; species Chloroflexota bacterium. Next base: position 13,841 of record JACRBM010000045.1, on the reverse strand, counting down.
GCGCAGCACCCGCCGCCGCCGCGGAAGAAAAGACCGAATTCGAAATCGTCCTCAAGGAAGCCGGTTCGCAAAAGATTCCGGTGATCAAGGTCGTCCGTGAAATCGTCTCGGGTCTCGGCTTGAAAGAAGCCAAGGACCTCGTCGAGTCCGCGCCGGCGTCCATCAAAAAGGGCGCGACCAAGGAAGAAGCCGCCGAAGCCAAAAAGAAATTGGAAGACGTTGGCGCTTCCGTCGAGATCAAATAATTCGCGCACACGCGCAAACGAAAACGCTCCACGGCAATTTGCCGCGGAGCGTTTTTCTATCCGGCGATTTTCGATTTCACCGCGCGGATTCAAACACGTGGGGAGCGAGGCGGCTGCTCCGCTTGCCGACTGCCGGTAACCGCAGTATAATTCGTGCGCGCAAGGAGTAATGATGCAACAAACGAGAGTGACTGGACGCAAACGCGATGTGATTATCGCGATTGATAAATTCGCGTATTGGTTTGGCGGGCATTGGCTCGCGGTGTTCGTCGTGTTGTACGGCGCGTGGGTGTGGACGCCGTTCCTCGCGCCAATCTTTATGCAATCCGGCGCGATAGGCGCGGCAGATGGCGTCTACACATTCTACAGTTTCTTTTGCCATCAATTGCCGGAGCGATCGATTTTTCTCTTCGGTCCCGAACCGATGTACAGTCTCGACCAGATCAAATCCGTTTGGGCGCTCGACGGTTTCCTGGGTTTGCGTCAGTTCAACGGGAACGCGGCGATGGGCTGGAAAGTTGCGTGGAGCGACCGAATGATTTCATTCTACGGGAGTGTATGGCTTGGCGCGCTTATCTTCGCGCGCATTCGAAAAAGCGCATGGCGATTGTCACTCGTGGCGTGGCTCTTTCTCGGCATCCTGCCGGTGGGCGTGGATGGTGTAACGCACATGATTAACGACGCAGTCGCGGGCACGAGCGGCTTGGGTTTTCGCGACACGAACGCGTGGCTCGCGTTTTTGACCGGCAACCTTTTTCCCGCGTCGTTTTATTATGGTGACGCGTTCGGCTCGTTCAACTCGTGGATGCGTTGGTTGACGGGAATCGCGTTTGGTATCACGACCGTACTCGCGTGGTTTCCGTTCATCGCCGATGGTATGCGCGATGTGGAACAGCAAGCGCGCGAAACGTTGGCGCGGGTGCGAGCGCGCGACCTGGCTTGACCACCTCGCGATACCCGCGCGGGAGGAATGCCTCTATTTTTGCCAGTTGCGCTTCGGGTGTATAATCGCGGCGAGATGAGATCGGATGGCACTACAAGATGCGCTCGCGAATCGTCACACAATTGCGCGAGTGCATGTGCAGTCCATTTTTGGAACTTGCTCGCGGGTTTTGACGTCTTTTGGGTAAACGCTGGTAGCAATCCGGCATTCAGGGGGAAACGATGACGAGACAAATCAAGATAATTGTTGAGAAACATCCCGATGGTTATATCGCATATCCGCTCGGTTTGAAGGGCGTTGTGATTGGCGAAGGGGACACGTACGAGGACGCGCTTGCCGATGTGAAATCGGCGATCCGATTTCACATTGAAACGTTTGGTCAATAAGTCATTGCCGGCGAGCCGGTCGTGCTGGAAGCATTTGTAGCCGAAGCTGGGGTGACGGTGTAACGTCCAAGTTCCCGATTCACGCGCCTCAAGCCAAGGTAATCAAGGCACTCCAATCGTTGGGCTTTCGTACCGTTCGCGAAGGCAGCCACATTGCGATTGTGCGCGAGAATCTTGATGGAACGCGCACGCCGCTGACGATACCGAATCATCGCACACTGAAAAGCTCCACCTTGCGCGCGATACTCACCCAGTCCGGTATATCGAGAGATGATTTCCTGAAAGCATACGAGGACGCGTAACCATAGTGCGCGTAACCGGAATATGCGATTGACGATTTGCGATTTGTGATTCTTGCACCTGACGAATACTTGCTTGTTCTCGGTGAGAACGAATGACGCCCAACGAACTCCGTAAACTCCTTGTACAAGACGAACATCCCAAACTCGATTTCAAGATTGACTGTTCTCCTGCGCGCGATGAGGAATGGAATGAACTCATCAAGGATATTCTCGCGCTGGCAAACGGCAACGTTGGGTTCTCGCATCTGCCCGGTTATCTCGTCATCGGTGCGAGTGACACGAGAAAACTGGATGGCTCGCGTGAGTTGAAAGATGCGAGCCACATCCTGCTCAAGAAAAAAGATTTGCTCGCCAAAATCAACGGTGCGTGTACTCCGCGTTTGCCGAACCTCGAATCTGATTGGGTGACATTGGACGGTGCGAAAATCTTGGTCATTACAATTTCACCCACTCCGCATTTGTACGAGACCAAAACATCGCTCCGGGTTCCCAAGCGACGATTTCAAGAGCAGACAGTTTTTATCCGTTGTGGCGACGAAATTCAACCAGCGACGCAACAAGAACGCGATGCGATTCTCGCCGATAAACGACGTTCGGCAACGGTTTGGGAAAAATCGGTTGAGCCGCGCGAAGAAGATCAATCCTGGGAATTGATTACGGATTCCAATCTTATTTTGCCCAAACTCTACAACGAAGAAAACAACGGCGACCCGTTGGCGTATCACCGCATCCCGTACCAACCCCGCGACCCCGAACGTGATGTTCAACTTGATCTCCGCGCGGCTTTGAGTCAAACCCGATACTTACTCATCACCGGGCGCTCTGGCTTAGGCAAGACGCGTGAAGCCGCAATGCTGGTGCGCGCGTTGATGTTGGAGGGTTATCGCGTCGTTCGCATCAAACGTGGATTGCTTGAAGTGCCGCGCGAATTTCCGCGCGGGTTGCAGGAGAATCATCGGCGGATTTTGATTTTGGTGGATGACCTGAATTTCCTGTTTCGTACTGGCGAGTCGGTGAAGCCGCGGCGAGCGGACGAATTACCTATGCCAACTTTGGCGTCTTATCACGACCGCTTGCTTGAAACGCTAGATGCTTTTGAGGATTGGTGTGGCGAGAGTGAAATTCGAGTCATTGCAACCGCGCGCGATGATACAGAATCATGGCAAGTGCTGAACTACAGCCCAAAAGATCGGTTTTGGAAACGTTTTACGCGATTCGATTTGCCTGTTCCGAAAGATAGCGCGGTTGTTGACCTGCTCAGCGCAGAGTTGGCAAACGGAAATGTGCAAGCGGAGAAAAATGACTTTGACGGAATCGCTCGTGAGAATGATGGCACATTTGCCAATGTTGTTTCAAATCTTCGACGTGTGCGAATGATGGAACAATCGTTGACGCTTTCAAATTACATTGCTACACTGGAAGGCTCGTGGCGCGATGTGTACGAACGCGCGGTTGCGAAGTACCCTGCAGTGTGCTATGTGTACGATGCAATAGAATTGTTACAGTACTTTGGCATCGAGTTGTATCCTTGGATCGTTGAGCCAACTACCTTGTTGTTGTGGCAAGGCAAACGGCAACAGAAGGCAACGCGACAGCGACGGATCAAGCGTGCGTTGAAATACCTTGTACAAGATAAAATCATGACCGAGAGTGACGGTAAACTTGCACCGCGCAATATCAGAAGTAATGCTTTACCGTTCCTTGAAATAATCATTCAGCATGCGCCCGACGATTTCGATGCTCGACTTGTTGCCGCCTCCGTTCACAGAGAGATTGGCAATACGGAGGCAATGCGCAAGTATTGCGACGAAGCGCGTGAACTGATTTTACCCAATGATTTGTACAACCTTGCGCGTTTAGAGTCCATCCTTGGGAATACGGATACTGCATTCGAGTATCTGCTTCGTGCAACTGAGCAAGATGAGTTTGATCCGGCAAAGGCGCAACGCGATCCTGACTTGGCGTGGATTCGCGATGACCCGCGATTCGCGGAAATAGTGGTTGTCCCAACCGAGATGGACGCGGACGATGATGGTCAGGATGACGGATAAAATAGAACATTCCCAAATCGTCAATCGCCAATCGCCAATCAAAAATCGAAAATCCCCTACGGAGTTTGAATGAAACTTTCGCCACGTTTGTTACTCGTTCCAATTCTCGCGGTCGTGCTTCTCGGCATTTGCGCGATTCTCTTCCAATTCACCGAACTCGACGCGCCGGTGACGAGCGCCTTGCGCGGCATGACGCCGTCTAACATCAAAGATGTTTTGCGTCCACTGCGCGCGCCCCAAGTGCTCGCGTTCGGTCCCGCGTTCGACGCGAAAGAGATTTCGCCGACCGCGCCGATCACGATTACCTTTTTGACGCCGATGACTGCGAACGATGCGGCAATCAGCATTTCGCCAAACATTCGCGGTTCGTTCGCGTGGAGCGGCAACGCGGTGACATTCACGCCAGCCGAATCATTGCCCCTCAGCACGACGGTCAGCGTCACCGTGACGCGCGAGGCGCGCAGTTGGCTGCAACGCCGCGCGGAAAAAGAGTTCGCGTGGTCGTTCACTACACTGGCTCCGCCGACGGTCGTCGCAACCGAGCCGCGCCAAGGCGCGCAATTCGCGTACCTCGAAAATCGTTTGGCGATCATTTTCAATCGCGAGATGGATTCGCAATCGGTTGAACAGCGGCTGAAAATCGAGCCGGCGATTTCGAATATGCGGCTCGCGTGGCAAGGCAAGCAACTGATCGTCGGCGGCAATCTGCGCCCCTCGACGACGTATCGGATTTCGATTCCGAGCGGCGCGAAAGATTCTAAAGGATTGGTGACGCAAAACGATTTCGCGTGGTCGTTCACGACGACGCAACAATATCCGTACCTCGCGATCATCAACATCGGTCGCTATGGGTTGACCGCGGCGGATAAACCGACGACGCTCAAAGTGCAATCGGTCAACGTGTCGCGCGTGGATGTCGCGCTCTACAAATTCGATACCGAGACGTACATCAAATCGCTTGCGTTTTCGTACGACGCGTGGCGCGCGTTCAAACCGCAAGGCGATCCGATCAAGACCTGGACGATTTCGCCGCCGACGAAAATTGATCAATACACGACCCAGGATTTGCAACTCGACGCGTTGCCGGCGGGTACGTACTATCTCGTCGCGAAATCGGCGGAAGGCGTGAACGATACCCAGGTTCTCGTCGCGACGAAAACCGCGCTGACGCTCAAGCGCACGACCGATCAAGTGCTCGTCTGGGCGACGAGCGTGAATGATGGCGCACCCATCGAAAAATTGTTACTGACCTTTTACAACTCAAAAGGCGAACGCGTCGGGACTGGCGCGACGGACAAGGATGGTATTTTCAAGGGCGCGATCACGCCGACCAAAACCGATCTGCATGTCGTCGGAATTCGCGAGAATGACGTCGCCGCGGTGAGCGATACCTGGGAACAAGGCATCGAGCCGTGGCGCTTTGATGGCGTGTCGTGGCAATGGAATCCGCTCAAGCGCACGTATCGCGTGTACGTTTACACGGATCGCCCGCTCTATCGTCCGGGTCAAACGGTGTACTTCAAGGGCATCGTCCGCAATGACGACGATGGAGTGTACACGCAACCACCGGCGGGCACCGATGTGCGCGTCAAGGTGAGCGATTGGCAAAACCGTGTGCTGTTCGACAAGATGCTCAAGACGACGGCGTTTGGCTCGCTCGCGGATTCGTTCATCATCAATCCCGAAGCCGGGTTGGGCACATATCAAATCACTGCCTCCCTCGGCGACGAAACGTACTCGAACGAAATCCAGGTCGAAGAATATCGCAAACCCGAGTACGCCGTCAGCGTCAAGACGGATCGCGACGCGTACATCAACGGCGATACGATCACCGCGACGATTCGCGCGAATTACTTTTTCGGCGGCGCGGTGACGGGCGCAAATACGCATTGGACGCTGTACGCGAACGATTATTATTTCTATTGGGCGGGCGGCGACTTGGATTTCGGCAACGCGGCGGAACAACGTTACTATGGTTACGGTCGCGAAGTTTCATCGGGCGATGCAACGCTGAACGCGAATGGCGAATTCGTCATCAAGTTGCCCGCGAACATTTCGCAGGAAGAACGTAGTCAGATATTCACCATCGAAGCTGAAGTGACTGACGAATCGAATCAGCCCCAGTCGGCGATAGCGGCGGTGTTGGTTCATCGCGGCAATTTCTACGTCGGGATGAAACCGACGAACTATCTTGCCGATAAAGGCAAGGAAGCGCGTTTCGATGTGCAGACGCTCGACACGAATGGCAAGCCCGCGAGTCGTGTCGCGCTGAGTTATGCGATCAATTTGATTGATTGGAATTGTCGCCGCACGCGCGACGACAAAGGACGCAACATTTGGAAGTGCGATGAAGTAAAAACGGAAATCCAACGCGGCGATCTCACGACCGACGCGAACGGCAAGTATCAACTCGCGTTCACGCCGCCCAAGGGCGGTTCGTATCGTCTCGACGCGCAAGGCAAGGACGCACGCGGCAATCGCGTGCTGGGCAATACCTGGCTCTGGGTCAGCGACCGCGCGCAGTTCCTGTCGTGGCGTTTCGACAACAACGATCGCATCGAGCTCGTGTTCGACAAAAAAGAGTACGTCATCGGCGACACGGCGAAGGTGTTGATTCAATCGCCGTACCAAAAAGCGACCGCGCTCGTCACGCTCGAACGCGGCAAGATTCTTTCGCACCAACTCGTCGCGCTCGATTCGAATAGCGGGACGGTGCAAATTCCAATTACAAACGACCAATTCCCCAACGTGTACGTAGGCGTCATGCTGATTCCGCGAGGCGGATTTGCGGATGGCATTCCCAGTTTCAAGATGGGGCTGGGAAATATCAAGGTCGTGTCCTCCGCAAAAAACTTGAACGTGAATGTCGCATCGGCGAAGGATCAATACGCACCGCAGGACAAGGCGACGTACACCATCAAGACGACGGACGCGAACGGTAAACCGGTGAGCGCCGAGGTATCGCTCTCGGTTGTGGATAAAGCCGTGCTCGCGCTCGCGCAAAATTTTGGCGCAGACATCGTCGAGGCATTCTACGGCAAACGCGATCTCGCGGTGAAAACGTCGCAATCGCTCACCGTGTTTCTCGCGCGCGTGAATCAGCGCGAGGACTTTGGCGGCGGCGGCGGCGGCGGCGAAGAGCCGCGCAAGAGTTTTCCGGACATTGCGTACTGGAATCCGGCGATTGTCACCGATGCGAACGGCGACGCGAAAGTGCAAGTGCCGTTGCCCGATAACCTGACGACGTGGACGGCGATTGCGAACGGCGTGACCGCGCAGACCCAGGTCGGTAAGAGCACGAGCGACATGATCGTGACCAAACCGTTGATCGTGCGTCCGGTGCTGCCGCGCTTTTTGAACGTCGGCGACAAGGTCACGCTCGGCGCGATTGTCCGCAACTCAACCGAGCAAACGCAAACTGTCGTCGTGTCGTTCAGCGCGACGAATGGTTTGCAGTTGAACACGGCTACGCCGATCACGCGTTCGTTGACGATCAGCGCGGGACAATCGGCGACCGTGAATTGGAACGTGACGGTTCCGCAAGCGAGTGCGTTTGCAAATTCATTCTCACCGGTTTCCGCAATGCCGATCTCGACGACGATCACGTTGAGCGCGGGCGGCGGAGGTGTCAGCGACGCGGTGCAGTTGTCGTTGCCGATTCAACCGTTTGGCGAAAAACGTGTTGTGGCGAACGCGGGACAGATTGACGACGCGCAATCCCAGTTCACGATCAATGTGCCGCGCGACGCAACATTCGCGTCGTTAAAGCTGGGTGTGTCGCCGTCGCTCGCGGCAGGGTTGATTGACTCGCTCGAATATCTCACCGGATATCCGTACGGTTGCGTCGAGCAAACGATGAGTCGGTTCTTGCCGACGGTGCTCGTCAAGCAATCGCTCGACAAATTGAAACTCAAGAATGAGAGAATCGAAAAGGAATTGCCCAAGCAAGTTGAAGATGGATTGACGCGTCTCTATGCGTTTCAACACGGCGATGGCGGTTGGGGCTGGTGGGAGTCGGACGATTCGCTCGAGTACGAGACCGCGTACGTGCTGTACGGTTTGCTGCAAGCGAAAAAAACCGGTTATCAAGTGGACGCCAACGCGATCAAACGCGCGGTCGAATTTTTGAAAACGCCGGTCGTGAACACGACCGATTACGATTTGAAAGTGTACATCGCGTACGTGCTCGCCGAAGCGGGGCAGGGCGACCCCGCGCTTGCGCGCGCAATGCTCGACAAACAGGACAAGATGTCGTTGAACTCGCGCGCGACGCTCGCGCTCACGCTCAAGATGCTTGCCGAAGATACCAAGGCAAAAGAAATTGTGACCGCGCTCGAAAAGCAAGTCGTCGAGACAACGCAGCTTGCGTCATGGAAAGAATCGGACGCGATGCGTTATCGCTGGGATTACTATACGAGCAACGGTCGCACGACCGCGACGATCTTGCGTGCGTTGCTCGCGCTCGATCCGCAATCGCCGCTGATTCCCAAGACGGTGCGGTACTTGATGCTCAATCGCGTTGGTGGCTATTGGCGCTCGACGCAAGAGACCGCGCAGACGATCATCGCGCTGAGCGACTTTCTCGCGCAATCGGGTGAACTCGATGCCGGACTGACGTACGAAGTGTTCGTTGACGGCAATAGCATCGCCAAGCAAACCGTGACGCGCGAAAATATCGCGCAACAAAAAGAGATCGCGCTCAAGGTCACGCCGGGTGACCACACGGTTCGCATCGTCAAGAATGGCGCGGGGCGCGTGTACTATGCCAGCGCGATGCAGTACTATGCATCGGTCGAAACGGTTGGCGCGGCGAAATCGCTCGATGGGTTCAACGTGACGCGCGAGTATCTTGATCCCAAGACGAACAAGCCGGTGTCGTCGTTCAAGGTTGGCGATATGGTGCGTGTCAAGTTGACGGTCGACGCGCCGCGCGAAAGTTGGTACATGATGATCACCGATCCGCTTCCCGCCGGTTTTGAAGCGATCAACTATTCGCTCAACACGAGCGGGATCGAGCCGACCGGCAAATCGAGTTTTTACTGGTCGCGTCCCGATCTGCGCGATGACCGCGCGATATTCTTCACGACGATGTTGTGGAAGGGCAAGCACACGTACGCATACCTGATTCGCGCGACGGCGAGCGGCACGTTCCGCGCGTTGCCCGCCGAAGCCGCGCCGATGTACGAACCAGAGGTGTTCGGCAGAAGCGCGAGTGTGGAGATGACGGTCAAGTAGTGGGGCAGTGAACAGTAAACAGTAAACAGTGAATTGTGAAACGGTAGGGACAATTCACTAATGAGGCGCATGGCGCGCGTGAAAATCAAAGTAGCCGGGAGCAAACCTCCCGGCTACTTTTTTGTTATTCGGCGCATCACTATCCTTCGATAAAGTACGCCTGACATGCCAGGTCGAGCAACTCTTTTGAAAGTGTGGGCGGCACGCCGTGAAAACGCGCAATGTCTACCAACTCGTCGAGAACGTCACGCGGGTGGACGGCGCGCGGTTGTCGTTTGGCTTTGATGTAATGTTCCATCACCAAATGACGCAACCCGTTTTCGGAATAGGGAATCGCGCGCTTGGCGGCTTCGCGTTTGAAAATCTCGCGGTACTCTTCCCAGCTTGGATCGGTGATATGGATTTTGTAGCGAATGCGTCGCAGAAACGCTTCGTCCACCAACTCTTTGGGATTGAGGTTGGTCGCGAAAATAATCAACGCGTCGAAGGGCATGTCAATCTTGTGCCCGGTGACGAGCGTGAGATGATCCACGCGTTTTTCGAGCGGCACAATCCAGCGGTTCAACAGTTCGCGCGGACCGACTTGCTGTCGTCCAAAGTCGTCCACCAAAAACACGCCGCCGTTCGCGCGCATTTGGTACGGCGCTTCGTAACATTTTAAGGTCGGGTCGAGCACCAGGTCAAGGTCTTCGAGCGCCAACTCGCCGCCCACGGCAATGAGCGGACGTTGCGCCATGACCCAGCGTCGGTCGTAGCGTTCGCCTTGGTGAATTCCGCCCGGCGAATTGTCGCCGGCGGTTTTTTCCGGGATGACGTGATGATGCAAAGAATCGAACACGCGAATGATGTGTTCGTTGACGCTGATGGCATACGGCACCCAGATCGCGCCGGGCAACAATCCGCCAATCGCTTCGGCAATCGAGGTTTTGCCATTGCCGGCTGCGCCAAAAAGAAAAATGGATTTGCCGGAATTGACCGCGGGACCCAGCCGATTGACGATGGAGTTGTTGATGACCAGGTGCGATAGCACGCGCTTGAGCGCGTTCACCGTGATGGCTTGGCCGGTGAGCGATTGCGATTTGACCATTTGCGTGTACGCTTCGAGACGGACGGGCGCAGGACCGACGTATTGATTTTGTTCCATCAATTCGCGCGCGCGCGCGCGCCCTTCGTCGGAGATAACGTATTGGTACGACGATTCGCCAAAGCCGGTCGAACCGCGCACTTCAGTCAGGTGTTCGCGGCGCAAATAGTCCAGCACCTTGTCGAGGACGTTGGCAAACGGCAGATGCATGGACTCGGCGATTTCGTGCCCGCGCAAAAAGCCGCGGGTGTACATCGTTTTGAGCGCCAGGTCGGCAAGGAAGGCGAGCGTGAGACCCGTCTCTTCGACCGAGCGAGATTCGGCAGGTAATTTTTGCGCCGAGGACGCGTCCATAAATCCTCCGAAACGAAAACGGGCAGGGATTCCTTGCAGCGGCAATGTTGGTGATGTCAGAATTCTGCCGAGTGGCATTCACGCAATGGGTCAGCGTAGGGAACGCTCGCCGGAGCGTTCCTCTCAACCGCGCGGCATGACGCGCGGTCTAAACCGAAAGCGGTTCCTGGGTCTGGAGCGAGCGCATCAATTGGTCGAATGCTTTTGGGTAGCGCATGGAATCGCTCCACGTGCTCATGTCTTCGATGTGATGCGATTGACGGATGTTCACCGCCCAGGGTTGCTTGGTGGACAAGACGGCATCATCCAGGCGAATTGGATAGAGCACGTTATGTTTGTCTTTGCGCTCCTGATTGAGCGCGGCTTCGATTTCGCCTTCGATCCAGAAACTGTCCAGCGAATTTTCGGACAGGACGATCAATAGTTTCCCGTACACTTTCAGGGCTTCTTCGATGCGAATGCGAAAGCGGTCGTTCGTTTTCAAGTCGTCGGGGGCGAGCCAACAGCGCACGCCGTTTTCTTCGAGCGAGTCGTGGAGTTTCTCGGCGAAGGCGCGATCCTTGATCGAGTAACTGATCGCGCAAAACTCAAAGTCGTTGACGTGGGCGCTGGGTGATTGGGCAAACGCGATAAAACTTTCCGGCACGCCGCAGCCGCGCAAAAAACTCAATGGAATCTTGCCGCCGGAGAGATAGATGGTGTCGAGTCCGATGTGCGATGGTCCGAGGTGCGTCACCGCGTCCAAGCCCTGGGCAGAACCGAGTTCGATGCCGATCAAGACCGTTTGCCACAACAGAGCTTGGCTCAGATTTGCGGCGTGAATATCCGCGCCAACAATTTTGGTGCGCGTCAAATCCGCGCCGCTCAAATTCACGCCACTGAGATTCGCGCCGCTGAGGTCTGCGCCGCTGAGGTTGGCGTCGCACAAAATCGCGCCGGTCAAATTCGCGCCGCGCAAATCTGCGCCGTTCAAATCGGCTTCAGTGAAATCGGCGTGGCTCAAATTCGTGCGGTTCAAGCGCGCTTTGCCAAGATGCGCGCGACTGAGGTTCGTCTCGACGAGGACTGCCAGACTAAGATTCGCGTCGCCGAAATCGGCGCTGGAAAGATCCGCGCCGCTGAGATCCGCGCCATGCAAGTCAACGCCGGCGAAATTGGTCTTGGCGAGATTGGCGCGGCTGAGGTTGACTTCGTCCAAGTCCGCGCCGCTGAGATTCGCGCCGCTGAGGAGCGCGCCGGTGAGGTTTGCGCCGCTCAAGTCGGCGTCGCTGAGCAACACGCCGTTGAGGTACGCTTCAACCAAACTGGCTTTGATCAAGTCCGCGCCGGTGAGGTTGGCGCGCTTGAGGTTTGCGCCGTTGAGATTGGCTTCGCTGAGATTGGCGCGCGTGAGAATCGCGCCTTCCAAATCGGCGCTACCCAGGTCGGCTCTAAAAAAATTGGCGCGACTGAGATCGGATTTGAATAGATTCGCGCCAACGAGTTTCGCGTCTACGAATTTCGTTTCGACGAGCCGGGCTTCGATCAGGATTGCGCGGCGCAAGTTCGCACGACCCAGGTCGGCGTTGCTGAGGTTGACGCCGCTGAGATTCGCTCCGCTGAGATCGCTTTCGGTGAGGTCAGCGCCCGTCAAATTTCCTTTGAACAAACTGGCGCGCGCCAGATTGGCTTTGTGCAGATAAGCGCGGCTGAGTTCTGCTCTAAACAAATCCGGCAGAACATCGAGATTTTTACGCCTCCATTCGTTCCAAACCAGGACGCCCTTGCGAAGCAAGGTCAAATGCTTAACGTCTGCCACAACCGGTCCTTTCCCGTGTGATGCTTGGCGGGCACACAAAGATGATTCCAAGATTAAGGATGGAGCGTAGCTAGTCAAGTGAGCGGTAACTGCGAGGGACAATAATGCGCGGCATCAAGCAGAGTGTCAAGCCATCCTGTTTGTAGTATAAGCACAGTGGCTAGACCTGTCAACCAGGTTTTCATCGTCCCGGTCGTTGGATGACCATGCGTGAAACAGTGTGTTGTCCGCCAAATTCTGATTGGAGATGTTCATTGGTTAACCGTCATTTCACATAACCGATGTGAATATATTTCACCTAACCTCTGTGAGAATCCCACAGATAGGGAATTTCAATGAACCGATCCCGGCGACGATTGCGCCGTGCAAACCGGTGACTGATGTGTTTTTGCATCGCGCGTTCATCGGGATCATCACTGTTGTCCTGCACATTCGATTGAATATCACTGAACAGGGTCTCACACGGATTATCATCGGGACTTGCTTTGGGCAAACTGATCCAATGCAGGTGCAGTTCACGCATCACGCGTCGCGTCTCATGCGATTTACGCGGATGGGCACTGTCCTGGTCTAACACGACCCAGACTTCAGACCCAGGATACCAACGCCGGACGCACCGCATAAAGCGGCACACCTGGACCGAATCTTTTCCATGATAATATCGCCAGCGCACACGACCTTCCTTCACATCATAGAGTGCAAAGAGATAGAAGCGTCCGCGCGTTTTTTGATACTTGCGCAAGACGAGCCGTTGGGAACTCCAGCGCCGACCCCCATACGCTTTCACCGTCACGGGCTTGACATCAAAAAAGACCAGGACGCCGTTGGCAGGCAAGTGCTGAAAAACCCGACGAATACGGGCTAAAATGGCTGGGCGTTGCGGATCGTTGCTGATGAGTTTGCGCGCGACGCGACGAAAGCGAATCTCTTTTTTTTGAGCACGCGGCGTAAATGCTCCAGACTGATTCGTTTGAACACGCGCTGACGTGTGATGAGGAACTCCCGAAAGTTCGTCAACGTCCATCGCGGGTCGGGCAAACCCAGGTCGCGCGGCAAGCATTCGGCCCAGTTCCAGATCGCGTTGAGTTGCTGATCCGAAATCCGACGGGGTGCGCCACCGACCGGCAAGGGACGCACGCATGCCAGTCCCTCACGTTCAAAAGCTTGCAAGTCGGCATAGACCGTATTGGGGTGCACATGCAGGGCTTCCGCCAGTTGCCGACCATTCAAACCGAGACCGTAATACAAAATTGTCTCGGCGCGCCGACGGACCTGGGGCGTTAGATCACCTTCAAGCATGAGTTCGAGTTCGTGGACTTCACGCCGAGTTGGTTTGCGAACAGTTAAAGTGCGCGTCATGAGTGAACCTCCTGAATTGAAATGGTACACTCATTCTAACAGAGGTTATGTGAAAATTACTCATATCGGTTATGTGAAATGACG
>JACRBM010000044.1 GCA_016219275.1 Chloroflexota bacterium | reverse complement strand
GCTGGTATGCCGCACGGATTTGTTCGTCAGTAGGTAATGGGGACGGTGTCATTGTCTACAGTATGCCTGATGCATGTATGCTTTGCAATACAAGAGTCGTCCAAGTTTGGTTATGCCTGAGCAGTTACGTTTTCTTTATGTATGTTCTTTAGCGAACTTGCCAGGTCTTGCCCCATTGACACGCTTTGAGATTGAGCTTATGATTGCGCCAGCGAAGGAGGGACAGGTGATGACACGCCTCCCCAGGCGCAGGATGTGAAACCACTCCACGTTTTTCTTCTTGGCTCCTTTCGTCTCGAACGCGATACGCAAACGATCCATCTCCCCACGCGCAAAGTTGAATCACTCTTGGCGTACCTCGCATTGCATCCCGAACCCCATGCGCGCGAAAAACTTGCCGCACTTTGCTGGGGTGATTCCACCGACGAACTCGCGCGCCGTTCGCTGCGCACTGCGCTCTCCACACTCCGCAAAGAACTCAGCGACGACATTGTGCTTGCCGATCGCGAGACGGTGCAACTCAATCCGGATTTTCCGATCTGGGTCGATGCGCGCGAGATTGCAGATTGCAGATTGCAGATTGCAGATTTGAATGCCCAATCTGAAATCATAAATCTGAAATCTGAAATTGATTTGCTCCCCGATTTCTACGACGATTGGATTCTGCCCGAACGCGAACGATTGCGCGCTATCTACATCGACGCGTTGTTGCAACTCGCCCAACATCATCGCGCCGAGAGTGAGTACACACGCGCTATCGAATTCGCGCAAAAGATTCTGGTGGCGGATCCCGCGAACGAGAAAGCGTACCAACACATTATCTTTTGCCTCGCCGCGACCGGCGACCGCATTGGCGCGTTAAAACAGTACGACGAATGCAAAAAGATTTTGCGCGACGAACTTGGCGTCGAACCGTCGTCAGAGACAATCGCCCTGCGTGATCGAATCGAACAAGCGTTGAGCGGCGGCAAAGCGCGCGAAGCGTTGTTCACCAACCTGCCTCATCCCTTGACGAGTTTCATCGGACGCGAGAAGGAAATCGTCGAGGTCAAACAATTGCTCGCGCAGCACCGCTTGGTGACGCTGACGGGATCGGGCGGCTGCGGCAAGACGCGCCTTGCGATTGAAGTGGCGAGCCAGTTAGTCGAGTCATTTCGGAATGGCGTGTGGTGGGTCGAACTTGCGCCGCTGTCCGATGCCTCCCTCATTCCACAAACTGTTGCACAAGCTTTAGGGTTACGTGAAACGCCCAATCAATCGCTCGACGAAACGCTCAACCACTTTTTGCGCGGCAAGCGTCTGCTCCTGGTGCTCGATAACTGTGAGCATCTGATTGTGGCGTGCGCAGAACTTGCCAACAAATTGTTGAGCGCGTGTGTGGAATTGAAAATTTTGGCGACCAGTCGTGAATCGCTCGGCATCACCGGCGAAGTGGCGTGGCGCGTTCCGTCGTTTGCGGTTCCCGATGTTGAGCAGCTCCCTTCATTAGAGAAATTGGTGCAATACGATGTGATTCAGCTTTTCGTTCAACGCGCGATGACGGTTGCGCCCCAGTGGCGGTTGAACGGCAACGCGCCCTCCGTCGCGCGTGTGTGCGCGCGTTTGGATGGCATACCGCTGGCAATCGAACTCGCGGCGGCGCGGGTGAAAGTTTTATCTGTGGAACAAATCGCGGCACGTCTCGACGATCGTTTCAATTTATTGACGACGGGAAGCCGGGCAGCACTGGCGCGTCAACAAACTCTGCGCGCGACGATCGATTGGAGTTACGATTTGCTTTCGGATGCGGAGCGAATAATGTTGCAAAGATTGTCGGTCTTTGCCGGCGGATGGACGTTGGAAGCGGCAGAAGAGGTGTGCAATGGACAGTCCACTACGCTTGATACGCTCGCGTCGCTGGTGGACAAGTCGCTCGTCGTCGTCGAGCAAAATGAAGCAGAGCCGCGCTATCATATGCTGGAAACGGTTCGGCAGTACGCGCACGAAAAATTCGCGCAAGCGGAATCCAGTGAGTTGGAAAGTGTTCGCACTCGTCATCTCGATTATTTTCTCAAGCTGGCAGAAGAAGCAGAGCCCAAACTCCAGAGCGCCGAACAAAAAGTGTGGCTAGTTCGTTTGGAAAACGATTATGATAATCTACGCGCAGCTTGGGAGCGGGCAATCGAGACGGATGCTGAAATAGCGTTGCGATTGGTGTGGGCATTATTCGAATTCTGGGGGGCTGGTGTGCATTTGCCCGAAGCGCGCGATTGGTTAGCAAGTTTGCTTCCACGCACGGAACGATGGGGCGTCAGCGCAAAACATGCGCGTGTGTTGATCATTGCAGGAGCTGTGGCTCTCTATCAGGGGAACAGTGCTGCTGCTCGTGAATTGATCGAGCAAGGTCTGACGATTGCCAAAAAGACCGAGTCCAAATTTGAGATCGCTTGTGCGTGTCTATGGCTGGGTTTCTCAACCTGGATCCGGGGTGACTTTCAGACGGCGCACGATGTGTTAGACACTAGTCTCGTTTTGTGGCGAGAATTGGATGATGCGTTGTATATCGCACGGACGCAGTTTTTTTTGGCGAACGTGATGAGAGACCAGGGAGAATTCGACCAAGCTCATCAATTGTATGAAGCAAGCATTGCAAGATTTCAAGCGTTAGGCGACAATCGCCATCTTGCCCACGTGTTAAACGCGCTCGGCGTGTTAGCTCAGCTTCAAGGAGATTATCCACGTGCCGCCAAATGGTATGAAGAGTGTATCAAATTTGAACGCGAGAACGGTCGGGAATCTTTTCTTGTTCTAGCCATTGGAAACTTGGGAACGGTTTCATTGCACGCCAGTGACTATCCAAGAGCGCGGGCGTGTTTTGAAGAGAGTCTTATTTTAGAACAACAGTTGGGACACACAGAAGAAATATTTTTGAATCTCATGGGCTTGGCAGGTGTGATGACTGCGACCGGCAAGCCTGAGCAAGCAGCGCTTTTATTAGGATTTGTCGAAGCGACTGTTAATGATGCCAATATTATCCTTCAGCCCGCGGATCGCATTGAATATGATTACATTTGGGCTAGCGTGCGCGCAAAATTGGATGAGGCGACGTTTGAGAAGGCGCGGTTAGAGGGTCGCACGATGACGCTGGAACAAGCGGTTGAATATGCGCTCAATGAGATTCGAGTGACACAAGACCTGGACAAACAATCACAATGACCGAAAATAACAATCTCCCGCTCGCGCTCACGCACTTCATCGGACGCGAAAAAGAAATCGCGGAGATCAAGCGATTGATCGCGTCCCCACCCCAACCCTCCCCCGTGCGCGGGGGAGGGGGCAATACCACGCGCTTGCTCACGCTCACCGGCGCGGGCGGCGCGGGCAAAACGCGATTGGCAATTCAGGTCGCGCGCGATTTGCTCGACGCGTTTCCCGATGGCGTTTGGCTCGTCGAGTTGGCATCGCTTGCGGACCCCACGCTCGTACCGCAAACCGTCGCCTCCATTTTCGATTTGCGCCCTCCCGGCAATCTCGCGCCGATTGATCTGCTCAAAAATTTTCTCCGCGCGAAAAATCTACTTCTCGTGTTAGACAACTGCGAGCATTTGATTCACGCGTGCGCGCAGTTAGCCGAATCGCTTTTGACGAGTTGCCCCGATTTGAAAATTTTGGCGACGAGCCGCGAAGCATTGAACATCGCGGGCGAGATCACCTTTCGCGTGCCGTCGCTCGCGTTGCCGAATTTGCAAGCGTTACCACCGCTCGACGCGTTCGCGCAAGTTGAAGCGATTCGGCTGTTCACCGATCGCGCGCGCGCCGCGCAATCCGATTTTGAATTGACGCACGCGAACGCGCCGGCAATCGCGCAAATCTGCGCGCGGCTCGATGGGATGCCGCTCGCGCTTGAACTCGCCGCCGCGCGCGTCAAAACATTATCGGTCGAACAAATCGCCGCGCGGCTCGACGATCGCTTTCGTTTGCTCACGACTGGAAGTCGCACCGCGCCGACGCGTCAACAAACGTTGCGCGGCGCGATGGATTGGAGTTACGATTTATTATCGGCGCAAGAGCAGATCGCATTGAATCGCCTGTCTGTGTTCGCGGGCGGGTGGACGCTGGACGCGGCGGAGTTCGTTTGTGCAGAGGAGCAAGGGGGCAGAGGGGCAGGGGAGAAAGATTCACCTCTGCTCCCGCGCGCCCCTGCTCCTCTGCTTGATGTGTTGTCGCGCTTGGTGGACAAGTCGCTCGTGATGGTCGAAATACGCGACGGCGCAACGCGCTATCGTATGTTGGAGACAATTCGGCAGTACGCACGTGAAAAACTAATCGAGTCAGGCGAACGCGAGAATGTGCAGAATCGGCATTTGGAATATTTTGTGAAATTGGCTGATGAAGCCGAACCCAATCTGCACGGCGCGGGGCAAATGACCTGGTTCAATCGCTTGGATAACGAATACGACAATTTGCGGAATGCGTTGGAATGGTCAGCAAGCGAAGATCGCGTTGAGAAAGGATTGCGACTGGGCGGGGCGTTGTATCGCTTTTGGTTGACGCGAGGATATTGGAATGAAGGATATCAACGCTTGGATAGCTTGTTGAAAATTAAGGGCGCAGAGCAACGAACGCTCGCGCGCGGCAAGGCATTGCAAGTGGCGGGGAACTTGGCGCGCGACACGAAGGGGACTGGGATTTCCCGGCGTCTCTACGAAGAGAGTATCTCCATTCTCAGAGAACTCGGAGCAGTGGGCAGACCCGCGCTGGAAAGCGCGCTTGGCGATTATGGCTTTTCGCTTATTTTTCACGATCTTGCCATCGCACGTAGCTGTGGCGAAGAAACAGCCCGGTTAAGTCGTGAATCGGGCAATATCCTAGGACTGGCGCAAGCACTGATCGTTTTGGGGAACGTGGCAAGGCAGAAATGTGACTTTGCTTCCGCCTTACAGTGTTTTGAAGAGAGCAAGATATTATATCAAGAAATCAAAGATAAACGCGGCGTGACCGCCACCTTCACCAACTTGGGATGGACCTATTTCAATCAGGGCAACATGGAAAAGGCAAAAGAGATGGAGGAACAAGCCATAACGATGGCGCGGGAGATGGGAAATAAATACCATCTTGCCGGAGCATTACTGCGGCTCGGAATAAATTACCAGGTTCGTGATCAGAACGATCAAGCGGAAACATTGCTCCATCAAGCCCTTTCTGCGGAAAGGGAATTGGGAAACAAACCGTACGTCGCGCTTGCGTTGATGCACTTGGGTCGTCTGCACTTGAAGCAAGGACATTCTGCCCAAGCATATCAGGAATTGCGCGAATCGCTTGGCTTGTTCAAAGAGGAAAGCGCATTTTATTTTATTCCACACGCGTTGGACAGTTTTGCTTTTCTGCCTGCGGAGTCAAACCATGCGCCACGCGCGGCGCAACTCTTTGGCGCAACGCAAGCATTGCGCGAAAAATTCGGTACGCCGCTCTCACCTGGCTATCGCAAGGATTATGAAGCGTACCTTGCCGCCGTCTGCGCCAAACTCGATGACGCCACCTTCGACGCAGCGTGGAACGAAGGTCGCGCAATGTTGCTTGAGCAAGCCATCGAGTTCGCGCTCGCGGAAATAAAAATTCCCGATGCGATAGAAACCCCGACACTTTCACCACGCCAAGCCGCGAAAGAAAAGTTTGGCGGGTTGACCGCGCGCGAACGCGAGGTTGCCGCGCTGATCGCGCGAGGCAAATCGAATCGCGAAATCGCGGACGCGCTCGTGCTGAGCGAACGCACGATTGAAGGACACGTCGGCAACATTCTCAACAAACTCGGTTTCAACGCGCGTACGCAGATCGCGACGTGGGCAGTGGAGAAGGGCTTGCATGAACGCGATGAGAAACCATAGTGGCGCAGGGCAATAAAGACCCGCAGAATTCTGCGGGTCTTTTTATTTCTCCGTACTGCTTGTCCAAAATCCCCGTACTCATTCTTCCGCAACCACGTATTTTCCACCTTATTTCACGTCGGCGGTTGTGGTTTTATGATTCAAGAAACGGAGGCGATATGATCAGCAATCACAAAATAAAATTGGGCGCGAGCGTTGTTCTCATCATTGGCGTTATCGCGCTGATATATTTCAGCGTCCTGAGTTTCGCAAACGAGTCAACACAACATCGCGAACCCAATCTACTTGCCGGGATCACGTTTGCCGATTCGATTAGCGACGCCGACGCCGCGTACTTGCAGACCAGTATGCAGTGGTTACACGATTATGCGCCGGAATGGTACGCATACGTCGCCCAAGCCAAGCCCTTCACATTGTCGTTAGATGTGGAACTGGGCAAGTCCGGCTTGGCGGCAAGAGCCAAGTGCTGTGATGAACGCAAATCTGGCGAAGTGATCTTCGGCGACCATTTTGGAGATTGGACAACGACCAATGATCCAGAAGATCAAACTATGTGGTCCAGACAGATTACGTTTCTCAGCACACTCATTCATGAGGTCACCCACGTGTACGATCAGCGCGCCGGGCGCGTACCCAAGAGAATTGAATTGAGCGACTGTCTCTCATTCGAGCGCGCGGCATACTCCAAAGAATTAGAATTCAAACGCGCCTTGCTCTCGATAATGATTGGTGACAAGTCCCAGTCGGGCGCGATGGATCGGCGCATCCTGGAGAGACAAATTCGCCATGATGAGATCGGAGTTAGCCGGGAGTCGTGGACGCTCTTTTGCGCTATGGCGACTCCGACCGATTATGTACCGTGGTAACCAGTCTATTTTACCTGGGGCGCGTCTGGACATTGCTGCACATTTCACGCGACCATTTTTCATTCTCAGACAAACTCATCGGCGATCGAGTGATGCGACTCCGCGGATTTGACGATTATTTAACGATGGCTTGGTATTGGAGTTTAGACTAACTGCAAAAAACAGGCGATTTCCCGCTATTTTTCGGCTCTTGTACGCTCAAAATATAGCCAGAATCGAAGATTAGTCTAAACTCCAATTGGTAATATCCATGCAAGAAATCCTGAAGGAGGAAAATCACGATGAAAACCAAATACTTGTTCACAAAAAGTCTTGCGATTGCATCCGTGCTGTTGCTTGCGACGGTTGCCATCGCCAGCGCCGAATGTCTCGCGAACATATACCAAGCAACGGCGCGTTTTAACGGACTTGAGACGACGCTTGCGGAAGGATACGCGACCACCGCCGAATGTATCAGCAACCCGCGCGAAGGCGCGATAGGCATTCAGTATTCCAACAGCAACCTGCTGAGCGACGGCGTGGTGGATGCGCGTCACCCAGAATCGCTATTTTATGAACCGCAGGACAACGGGACACTGCGACTCGTCGGCGTGGAATACCGGGTGTATGCAGGCGCGGAGAATGGAAATCGACTCACGCCTCCAGTCTTGTTCGGACGCGAATTCCAAAGCCGTGGTGATTATTATACCCTGCGTGTTTGGGCGTGGCGAGATAATCCCAACGGACTGTTCGCAGATTGGAACTCGCAAGTCTCCTGCTATTAGGTGCGTAAGCGGATCATGAGGGAATGACGATCTGCGTGGTTGTGATCGCTGACAATGGCGGCAAAAAAATACCGTACTCGTTCCAGCAAAACCAAGTGTTTTCCACGTTATTGTAAGTCAGAGTTTCTGGTTTACTGACGGCAGTGATCTAAACAAATCCGATTTACCCAACAGGAGGATAAAATGCAAAACTCGAATACGCTTCGCCGTTTTTCACTCACCGCGTTCGCGCTCGCGCTTTTGGTCGCGCTCGTCGCAGGAGTGTTGTTCGTGGTCGTCGCGCAAACCCCGGTTCAAGCGCCAGCGCAGACGCGCATGACCAACGCCGCCGCCGAACAAGATACGCGGATGGTGATGCAAGAGTTGGAACGCGAACGGCTCGATCAGTTGAACGCGCATTCAATTGCGGAACAACTACGCGCCAGAAACGCCGCCGAGCAAGATATGCGGATGGTGATGCAAGAGTTGGAGCGCGAGCAGTTTGATCAACGGTACGCCAAGTCGTTTGACGCGGCAGCCATGTCGTGTCTCGATCCACGCGTGAGTTGCGACCGATAAGTGAACGCACAAATAATTTGGCATGGCTCCCTGAACGAGACCTGCTAGGTCGCTTGTGCGAAATCCTGACCGGTCTCGTTCTCGAAATAAACCTCAACTGCGTCGTTCAAAGCGTGCCATACCGTCTCATTCGCAATTTAACGCTAACCCCATGAAAATTTGGCGATGATTTGATGGGCGCGTTGTATCCTGCGAATAACCAATTCAAGGAGGGAAATCCAAAATGGTCAAGATAAAATTCCAAGCGGCGCGTTTGAGCGCATCGCCAAGCAAACGGTTGTTGGCGATCATCGGACTCGTCATCTTCATCGCGATCTTTGCCGCGAATGCTGAGGCGTTCGATCGCGTAAGGTTTACGCCTTTGGCGCAACCGGATGTGTTTGAGAACGTGACTCTCGCCGGATCGTTCACCGAAGCGGATGCGCGTTACATGCAAACTAGTTTATGGTGGTTGCGCGAACATCTGCCCGAATGGTACGCGTACGTTGCCGAAGGCAAGCCATTCATTTTCGCGATGGATGATGAACTGCAAACGCGCAGGATCATCTCGTATGCGAAATGTTGTTACTCGCGCGGTGCAGGCGCGATCACATTCGGCGAACATTTGGGACACTGGAACATCAGCGAGGTCGCGAGTGTTCCAGGGATGCAAGCGCAACAAGTTCAATTTCTCAGCGTGCTGATTCACGAAGTTACGCACATCCGCGAACGGCGCGATGGACGCGCCGAAGCCGTAAATTGGCAAACGTGCATCGCGGCGGAACAGTCCGCGAATATGAAAGAGCTGGAGTTTGCGCGCGCGCTGACGACCGTGCGAATTCCCGGCGATGCGAACACGCGCGCGAATTATCACCGCATCGTTGACCAGCATTTGGAAATCACGCAAGAGGATCTTGACGGTGTATCGTGGAAAATCTTTTGTATTCTCACGTTTACGGATGACAACGGACAGTGAGTAAGAGGAAAATAGGAGGATTCCAATGCCACTCTATCTGGACATTCACCAACACGTCGAAGGTCTGACCGCGGATGCCGTCAAAGGCGCGCACGCGCGCGACCTGGAAGTGCAAACCAAGCACGGCGTCCAGTATCTCAAGTACTGGTTCGACGAAACGACCGGCAAAGTATTTTGTCTCGTTCAAGCGCCGAACAAGGAAGCCGCCGCCGCCGTCCATCGCGAAGCGCACGGACTCGTCGCGGATGAAATCGTACAAGTGGAAGAAGGCAGTTAAACTCATCGCACGTGTTTCGTAAGCCGGAGAGAACATCTCTCCGGCTTTTTGGATTTGGTGAACTTATCAATACCCGATTGACAACACCCAGCGTCACGTGTAAGATTCGCCCCACGATCTACTGGGGATGGATTCCTCCTAGAAACGTGGCATGGCGAACAACCACTTGCCGATTCCGCTCACTCGTTTCATCGGGCGCGAAAAAGAGATCAGCGCCGTGATCCGCGCGAGCGCACAAACGCGTCTACTTACGCTCACCGGTTCGGGCGGGTGCGGCAAAACGCGGCTCGCGTTGCAAGTCGCCGCGCGGCTTGCCGATGCGTTCGCGCAAAATATCGCGTGGGTCGAGTTTGCGCCGCTGAGTGATGCCGCGCTCGTCCCCAGTGCAGTCGCGCAAATCCTCGATGTGCGCGAATCCGCCGACCAATCCCTCACCCAATCGCTCACCCACTTTTTGCGCGCCCAGCAAATTCTGCTTGTCTTTGATAATTGCGAACATCTCATCGCCGCGTGCGCGCATCTCGCCGAAGAATTGTTGCGCGCATGTCCGCAAATTGCGATTCTCGCCACGAGCCGCGAATCGCTCAACGTTCCGGGCGAAATCGCGTGGCGCGTGCCGCCGTTGCAAATCCCCGATCCCCAAATTACGACAGCCGAAGTGTTGCTCGCTTCCGAGTCCGCGCGCTTGTTCATCGATCGCGCGAGTTTGGTTGACCAGACCTTTGCTGCGAACCCGCACAACGCGAACGCCATCGCACAGATTTGCTCTCGGCTCGATGGGATGCCGCTGGCGATTGAACTTGCCGCGGCGCGCGTGAAATTATTGCCGGTCGAACAAATCGCCGCGCGGCTCGATGATCGGTTTCGCTTGCTGAACCTGGGGAGTCGCACCGCGCCGCCGCGCCATCAAACGTTGCGCGCGGTGATTGATTGGAGTTACGGGTTATTGTCGCCGACCGAAAAAATTCTGTTTCGTCGTCTCGCGGTATTCGCCGGCGGATGGACGCTCGACGCGGCAGAATCAGTGTGCAGTATTCAGTTTTCAGAAATCAGTGAAGAATATTCGCCGACTGATGTACTCGACTTGCTCGCGCGCCTCGTGGACAAGTCGCTCGTCATCGCGCAAAACGATGTGGCGCTCTATCACATGTTGGAAACGATCCGCGAATACGCGCGCGAAAAATTGATTGAGGCAAATGAGTTGCAATTGCTTCAAGCGCGGCACTGCGATTTCTTTGTTCGACTTGCGGAAGCAGGCGAACCGAAACTCAAGGGAGCTGAAGCCAGACAATGGATGGATCGTTTGGAGAGCGAGTACGACAACATTCGCGCGGTCTTTGAATACGCGATGGCAAACGATGTCGCGCCCGCCGTGCGCCTGGCTTGGGCGCTGGTCATGTTGTGGGTACGGCGCGGCTATCTCATTGAAGGGCGCAATATACTGATGCAACTCTTGGCGCGACCTGAGACGCAAGGCGCATCTCACTTGCGATTACAAGCATTGAAAGCAATCGGTTATTTGCAAATCTACATCCAGGATTCGGTGGCGGTGCGAACATATTTCGAGGAGGGTTTAGCAATCGCCAAAATGTTAGAAGACGAAGGTGAGATTGCGTTTACGCTGCATGGCATCGGACGCGCGTTTATCTTTTTGAACGATTATGCGGCGGCGCGTCCATGGATCGAAGAAAGTTTGGTGCTCTATCGAAAAATGGGTGCGCGATGGGGCGAAGCGCAATCGCTTTACTCATTAGGCGCGGTGATGAATCAACTGGGCGATCACCAACGCAGTCAGTTGTTGCTTGAAGAATCCTTGGAGAAATTTCGGGCGCTTGGGGACATTTGTGACAGCGTGTGGCCCCTGTCTGTTCTTGCCTCCATGGCGCGGGAACAGGGAGACCTTAAACGCGCCATTGAGATTTACGACCAGTGCATCGAAATTGATAAACATGTGGGTGACCGAGTCCACCTTGATCGCAAATTGATCAGTTTGGGGTTGATCTTTGAACAACAAGGTGATTATCATCGCGCGGCACAGCTTTTGACCGAGGGTCTTGAAATCATGAAACGCCGCGGCAGACCGATTATGTTCGTGTATTCGTTGATTGGGACAGCCAATATCCTTCGAGAATTCGGCAAGCCCACCGTGGCGGCGCGGCTCTTGGGCGCGGCGGATGCATTGAGTGAATCTTTTCTGGCGCGTGGAATTTCGAATCCCGGGTACCGCAAACTGCATGATCGCGTTGCGAACGAGGTGCGCGCCGAGTTGGGCGCAGAAACTTTCGTGTCGCTTGCGCAAGTGGGGCGCGCGATGGAATTGGAGCAAGCCATCGCGTTTGCGTTGAATGAGATGAAGACCTCCGATTTACCGGACCCGCGCGCGTCATCGCTCTCACCGCGCCAAGCCGCGAAAGAAAAATTCGGTGGGCTGACCACGCGCGAACGCGAGGTCGCCGCGCTCATCGCGCAGGGCAAATCGAATCGCGAGATCGCGGACGCGCTCGTGTTGAGCGAGCGCACGATTGAAGGACACGTCGGCAACATTCTCGACAAACTGGGTTTCAGCGCGCGCACGCAGATCGCGACGTGGGCGGTGCAAAAGGGCTTGCTTGAAAAAGTAAGCCCGCGTGAATAAGCGACGGATCAATTCTGACCAAGTGATGACAGTCCTTGGCGCTGTTCTGATGGAGGACACATGAAACCCGCAACATTTTTTTGCGCGTTGATCATCGCTATCACATTTCTAGTCGCGTGTGGACCACCAACCTCCGAAACCAAATCGCCCGGTGAAACGCGCGTGCCCGCGATAACCATCGCGCCAAAGCAATCAGCGCCATCTGCGCGCAACGCGAAAGGCGGAATCCGCAAAAGCGCGAGCGGATACAAAGGCGTACTGAATTTCTGGCTCCTGGGTGCGACACCGAGCAATGCGCGGGAGAGTTCCTTCGGCAACGCGGTTGCGCAATTTATGGCGGATAATCCGGAGATCCAAGTCGAACTGAATAGCTATCCACCAACCGACGAAGGCATCACCAAATTGACGATCGCACTTCAAAATGGTCAAGGGATCGAAGTTCTTCGCTTGGCATCCGACCGATTGCCTTTGTACGTGCGCGACGATCTCATCGAACCGATTGATCCGTACCTCACCATTTCAGACAAAGCGGACATTTTGCCGAATGTGCTCGACGTGACTCGTCTCAAAGATGGCAAAGCATGGGCGTGGCCCCTCTGGGTTGTGCCAATGGGCATCTATGTGAACAAGGATGTCTTTGCCGAAGCCCAGGTTCCGCTCCCACCCAAAGATTGGACCTGGGATCAATTTGTGGACGCGGCAAAAAAGACGACGTTCAAGCGCGCGAATGGCGAACCAGTTTATGGCTTTTCCGGATTCATCGATCCCGGAGTCAACACGACCTGGGGCTTGTGGATGAACGAAGATCCGAGCGTGCGCGCGATTGGCAAAGATGGCAAGTTCGGATTCAACAATCCCAAAGCGTTTGCCGGTTTGCAACGGTTTGCCGATCTCGCGCTCGTCCACAAAGTAACGCCGCCCGACTTTGGCGCGCAACGCGATACTGACATCAAGCGCGGTTTCCAAAGCAAGCAGTACGCGATGATTGTGGACGCGACCGGCTTTGCTCCAACCTTGGTTGCAAGCAAAGTGAATTTTGAAATCTATCCGCATCCGACGGTCAATGGCAACAAACTCACGGTGGGCGCAGTCGGATTGATCGCGGTTGCCAAAATCAAGGACGATGCCAAACGCCAAGCGGCGATGGACCTCGCGCGTTATCTCACGAGCAGTCAAGTGCAAGAGGATGTCCCACCCAGTTCAAACTTACCCACCGGCTTTTATTTCGCGCCAGGCGCACGCAAGTCGGTCAAGGTCGTTGACCCGCTCGATAAGTTCATTCCGATGTTGCCCGACTTGTGGATCACGCCGTTGATGGCGGATTGGGGTAAACTCACGCGCTTGTTCCATGCGGAATACCAGAACATTATTTTCGGCAAAGCCAAACCCGCAGAGGCAATTCAACGTATCGCGCCGGAAGCTGATCTTTTGATCTCAAGCAGGTAGAGCGAAGGAGGGCAAGCCGATGGCAAATAGCTCACCAGCGCAAATCGCGAAATTGGTCCGCGTAACTCTGCTGGGCGCGTTTCAGGTCGAACGCGACGCACAAACGATCCATCTCCCCACGCGCAAAGTTGAATCGCTCTTGGCGTACCTGGCTTTGCATCCCGAACCGCACGCGCGCGAAAAACTTGCCGCACTTTGCTGGGGCGATTCCACCGACGAACTCGCGCGCCGTTCGCTGCGCACCGCGCTCTTTTCACTTCGTCAGGAGCTTGGCAATGATCTTTTATTGGCGGATCGCGAGACGGTCCAACTCAATCCGGATTTTCCGATTTGGGTGGACGCGCGCGAGATTGCAGATTGCAGATTGCAGATTGCAGATTCAGAAATCGAAAATCTGAAATTGAAAATCGAAAATTACCACGACCTGCTCCCGGATTTCTACGACGATTGGATTCTCCCCGAACGCGAACAACTCCGCGCGATCTACATCGACGCGCTGTTACACCTCGCGCAACATCATCGCGCGAAGAGTGAATACGCGCGCGCAATCGAACTCGCGCAAAAAGTTTTGACGCACGATCCCGCGAACGAAAAAGCGGACCAACACATCATCTTTTGTCACGCCGCGACCGGCGACCGCATCGGCGCGCTCAAGCAGTTCGACGAGTGCGCGAAAATGTTGCGCGAGGAACTCGGCGTCGAACCGTCGCCGGAAACAATTGCATTGCGCGATCAGATCGAGCAGGCGTTGAGCGGCGCAAGATCACGCGAGGCGATGTTTACGAATCTGCCGCATCCGTTGACGAGTTTTGTGGGACGCGCTAACGAACTTGCGGAGATAAAGCGACTGCTCGACCTAGACCTTCCAGGTTTTGGAAACCTGGAAGGTCTGCGCGGGACGCGCTTGCTCACCCTGACCGGGTCGGGGGGTTGCGGCAAGACGCGTTTAGTGATTCAGTTCGCGACCGAACTCGCGAACGCGAATCGTTTCAAAAACGGTGTGTGGTGGGTTGACCTATCCGCGCTAACGGATGGCGCGCGTGTGCCGCAATCGCTTGCGGCTGTATTCGGCTTGCGTGAATCGAGCGATATTCCGATCATTCCATTGCTCATCAACTATTTGCGCGCAAAAGAGTTGTTGCTGGTGGTGGACAATTGCGAGCATCTGATCGAGGCGTGCGCGCACTTGATCGAAACACTGTTGAGCGCGTGTCCCACACTGAAAATTTTAGCGACGAGTCGCGAGGCGTTGAATCTCGCGGGCGAAGTCGTGTGGCGCGTGCCGTCGCTCGCCGTGCCGGACGCGGCGAATTTGCCGCCGCTCGATCAACTGGCGCAATACGACGCGCTTCAACTTTTCGTTCAGCGCGCGCAAGCCGTCGCGCCGAATTGGAAATTGAATGGTAATGCGCGTGCGGTCGCGCAGATTTGTGCGCGGCTCGATGGAATGCCGCTCGCGCTTGAACTCGCGGCGGCGCGCGTGAAAGGGTTATCCGTCGAAGAAATCGCGCAACGGCTTGACCATCGTTTTCAATTGCTCGCGAGTGGACAGCGTACAGCGTTGCCGCGCCAGCAAACTTTGCGCGCGACAATAGATTGGAGTTTTGATTTGTTGTCCGAAAACGAGCGTGCGCTGTTTCGTCGGCTGGCGGTTTTCGCCGGCGGGTGGACGCTCAATGCGGTGGAAGAAATTTGCACGGATGAATCGCTGGCTACGTCACACGTTCTTGATTTATTGTTGCGCTTGATTGACAAGTCGCTCGTCGTCGTCGCCGAGCAGAGCGGCGCAACGCGTTATCATTTCCTTGAAACGATTCGTGAGTACGCGCGCGAAAAATTGGCGCAAGCCGGTGAAGCGGAAAAACTTTATCGTCGTCATCTGGATTGGTTTGTCCAATTCGCGATTGAGGCGGACGCGAAATTACGCACGCCGGAAATGAAGCGCTGGTTTAAACAATTGGATGCCGAGATTGACAATTGCCGCACCGCGCTCGCGTGGGCATTTGAAAACGGACAAGGCGCGGCGGGCGCGCAACTCAACGCCGCGCTCGTGTATTACTTTTTCGTGCGGAATCATTATCGCGAAGCGAAAAGTTGGAGCGAAACAGCGGAAGCGTTGACGCGCGACGCGCCCGCGGTAATCCGCGCCGAGGCGCTCTTTGCGTTGGGCATGGCGGTCGCGGATGTGGGTGAGAACGCGCGGGCGGAAGAAATATGGCGACAAGCACTGTCGCTCTATCGCGATTTAGAAAACCGAATGCGGATTGGTCGGGTTCTCAACTTGCTTGGCGTAGTTTCCAACCGTCTCGGCAAATTGGATCAAGCGGAACTGTATTTTCAAGAAGCATTGACACTCTGCCGCGCGATGGGTGACAAATGGGGCATTACCCATGCGCTCCAAAACTTTGACGCGTTTGCCGAACGCGCCGGAGATTTTGCGCGCGCCAAAGCCATTAACGAGGAAGGTCTCAGGTTATCTGAAGAACTCGGCGACGAACGGATGATCACGCGGCGGTTCGTTGACTTGGGTCGGATTGCTTGTGCTCAGGGCGATTTGAAGCAAGCCGACGCGCTACTCAAACGCGCCATATCTACGCTATGGCGAATGAAGGAAATGTTCTCACTGCATCAAGCGCTCGAGACGTTTGC
This sequence comes from Chloroflexota bacterium, assembly GCA_016219275.1. Taxonomy (NCBI): domain Bacteria; kingdom Bacillati; phylum Chloroflexota; species Chloroflexota bacterium. The sequence continues at coordinate 37,557 of JACRBM010000044.1, read as the reverse complement.
GCTGGTGTTGGTGGCACAAGGGCAACCGCGCCGCGCCGCGCAAATTCTCGGTGCAATTGAGTCGGGGCGCGCAGAGTTGGGAGTGATTTTATCCGAGGAGCGACGTGCCGAGTTGGAGCAGATCATTCAACCGATTCGCGCGCAACTGGGTGATGATGGTTTTGCGCGCGCGTTCGAAGAAGGACGCGCGATGAAACTAGAAAACATCGTTGAGGATGTGCTCAATGACGGAGCATAACAACCTGCCGATCGCACTCACGCGTTTTATCGGGCGCGAAAAAGAAATCGCGGAGGTCAAGCGATTACTGACCTCACCCTCTTCCCCAACCCCCTCCCTCTCTCCTGTCGCACAGTTCAGCGACAGGAGAGAGGGAGGGGGCAAGGGGGTGGGAGTGAGGTTGCTCACGTTGACCGGTTCGGGCGGCTGCGGCAAAACGCGCTTGGCAATTCAAGTTGCCGATAGTCTTCGCGATAAATTTCCCGATGGCGTCTGGCTGATCGAGTTGGGATCGCTCGCAGATTCCGCACTCGTTTCACAAACCGTTGCATCCGTTTTCGATTTGCGCCAAGCCGGCAAACTCGCGCCGATTGATCTACTCAAAAATTTTCTGCGCGCGAAAAATGTTCTGCTTGTTCTCGACAACTGCGAGCATTTGATTCACGCGTGCGCGCAGTTAGCCGAATCGCTTTTGACGAGTTGCCCCGATTTGAAAATTTTGGCGACGAGCCGCGAAGCGTTGAACATCGCCGGAGAATCCTTGTATCGTGTGCCCTCGCTCACTCTACCCCCAACCCAGGATTTACCCGCGCTGGACATTCTCGCGCAATACGAATCCATCCATTTGTTCGTCGAACGCGCGGACGCGATTGCGCCGCGTTTTGAATTGACGCGCGACAATGCGCCTTTCATCGCGCAAATCTGCCAACGCGTGGATGGAATTCCACTCGCCATCGAACTTGCCGCCGCGCGCGTCAAAATGCTGACCGTCGCGCAGATTGCCGCACGGCTGGACAATGTTTTTCGATTATTGACGCGCGGCAGTATCAACGCGATGCCGCGCCAACAAACTTTGCGCGCGACGATGGATTGGAGTTTCGATCTATTGAGCGAGCCGGAGCGAATTTTGTTTCGGCGTCTCGCGGTGTTTGCCGGTGGCTTCACGCTCGATCAAGCCGAAGTGATCTGCGCGGGCGATGGACTCCATGCCGACGACATGCTCGATGTGCTTGCGGACTTGGTGGACAAATCGCTCGTCAGTGTGTTCAAGTATGAGGAAGGCGCCGCCGCGCGCTATCGAATGTTGGAAACGATTCGCCAATACGCGAGCGAAAAAATGACTGAAGCAGGTGAAGCATATTCCTTGCGCGCGCGGCATCTCGATTTTTTTCTCCAGGTCGCCGAGGAGACCGAGCCGAAACACGAAGGTTCTGGCGCGAATCAGCGGATGAATCATTTACACGTAGAGTACGACAATTTGCGTGTCGCGCTGAAAACGGCGCACGCATTGGGGCTGGTCGAGCCAGGATTACGTTTGGCAAGTGCGCTGGGCGAGTTCTGGGAAACAGTGGGTTATCTGAGCGAAGCACGCGCAACCTGTCGCGCTTTGCTTTCCCTCTCTGTCGAATCGCGTTCGCAGCTAGGCGTTGCCCGCGTGCGCGTGCTGAACCTGGCTGGTTATTGGGCAATCCTCCAAGGCGATTACGCCGAAGCGCACCAGTTGTTGGAAGAGAGCACCGCGCTGGCGGAAGAAATCGAAGACGATGTAAGTGTGGCGCGCTCGCTCAAATATCGTAGTTTCGCGGCATTGACCCAAGGCGACAACACGGCGGCGCGCGCGCTCGTAGAAAAATCGTTGGCGATTTTACGCCAATTGGACGATCAGCCAAGCATCGCAATTTCTCTAACCACGCTGGGATTAGTTGTGCGCGATCAGGGCGATTACGCGCGCGCGCGGACACTGTTCGAGGAAGCATTAGCGATTCGGCGTGCGTTGAATGATCGGAATGCGATTGCCAGTTCACTGCGCGACCTCGGATCAACCGCGCAAGCGCAAGGCGACCCCATTGCCGAAGCATGGCTGGAATCAAGTTTGAAAATGTCGCAGGAGTTGAACGACCAGTTCGAGATTCCTCGTTGTCTGCACGATCTCGGACTGGTTGCGGCGAGTCGAGGTGACACGGAGCATGCCCAAAAACTTTTTTCGCAGAGTCTTGCGATTTTCCAAGCACAGGGCGACAAACGAAACACGCTCAAATGTATCGAGGGACTCGCCGGGACGGCAAGCGCGAACGGTCGTCACGAACGCGCTACACGACTTTTGGGCGCGGCAGAGGTTCTGCGCGAAACGCTCGGCGTCCCGATGCTGGGGATGTATCGCGCACGCCACACGGTAATGATTAGAAATCTGCACGACCGGTTGGAATCAAACCGGTTGGCAATCGTTTGGGCGGAAGGACGCGCCATGTCATTGGAGCAAGCAATTCAGTATGCGTTCGGTGAGGCGATTGAGTACGATCAAGTCGAATTGGCAGAAACACGGCAAGCCGCGAAAACAAAATTGGATGGATTGACTGCGCGTGAATGTGAGGTTGCCGCGCTCATCGCGGTGGGCAAATCGAATCGCGCAATTGCAGAAGTCCTTGTACTGAGTGAGCGAACGGTTGAAGGGTATGTCGGCAATATTCTCAACAAGCTCGGTTTCAACGCGCGCACGCAAATTGCGGCGTGGGCGGTGCAGCGCGGACTGGTCCAGCCCGACAAGACATTGCCCTGATGCAAGACAAGCCAAGAAACAAGCCCGCAGAATTCTGCGGGCTTGTTCTTTTTGAAAATTACCGTACTCGTTTTCCAAACCTTCCGTACTGTCCACGTAATCCGATTCGCGCATTTCGAGTTAAATGGTGGCACTAGTTCAACCAAATCGCGTTCGCTCGACAGGAGGATAAAATGTCAAAATTTCCAACCGCGCTTTTCGTCGTGCTCATCGCCGTTGTGCTTTTGTGTTTTGGCATTCTGGGTTTCCCGGTTGCCGCCGCGCCCATAGAGACAACTGATCTGCTCACTGGCATCACATTCGATGATTCGATTAGCGATGCCGACCTGGTTTTCTTGCAAGCCAATTTGCGTTGGTTGCGCGACCATTTGCCCGAATGGTACGCGTACGTGAAGGATGCCAAACCCTTTAGCGTTTCCGTTGGTCAGACCGACAACGACGGGTGGCTTGCCGCCAAATCGGATTGTTGTGATGAGCAAGGGAATGGCACGATCACATTCGACGATCACTTTGCTTCCTTCACGGTGTCAAACACAGCGCGGGAGCAAACACGCGCGGCGCGCCAAGTGATGCTGCTCAGTTTGCTTATCCACGAAGTGACCCATCTGCGCGACTATCACGCCGGGCGTATCTCATCGAAAATGAACGCGGCGACATGCCTCGCGACTGAAAGGTCGGCGTATGCTAAGGAATTCCAGTTTAAGCGTGAACTGATGCTGGCGAGATTCGCTGACGCCGGTTCAAGCGAACCGTATCGTCGCGCCGCAGAAAAACAACTCGCCGACGACGCGGAGCCATTCAACACCAACTTTTGGAAACTGTACTGCATTCTCGCTCACCCGAACATTATGGACGATTAGAATGGCGGCAATACCCGTACCGGTTTTGCAAAAACCCCGTACTTTCCACGTTATTCCAGACGTGCGTTTCTGGTTTAATGGCGGCAGTAGTTCGAACAAATCTCATTTACCCACAAGGAGGGAAAAATGAAAAACAAATACGGGATGCGTTTGGCTTTTGTTCTCGGCGTTGCCGCGCTGATCGGAGCGATTGTGCTCGCGGTTACGCCGAATGTTTTGGCGGATGATCCGCTGGGCGCGCAAATCGCTCAAGTGCGCGCCGCGACCGTTCATTTTCACAATGTCGCTACCGCGCAAGCGGCGGGCTATGCCCAGTTCCTGGATTGTGTCAGCGAACCGGGTCAGGGCGCAATGGGCATCCACTTTGTCAACGGCAACTTGGCTGGCGACACGGTGCTCGATCCACTTCGCCCCGAAGCGGTGATCTACGAACCGAACGAAAACGGACAATTGCATTTCGTCGCGATGGAATACATTGTGTTCGCGGCGGCGTGGGACGCGGAACATTCGCAACCGCCGGTGCTGTTTGGGCAAACGTTCCACCTTGTCGGCAGTCCGAATCGCTATGGTGTCCCGCCGTTCTACGAACTGCATCTGTGGGGGTGGAAACACAATCCGCGTGGCTTGTTCTACGACTGGAATCCCAAGGTTACTTGCCCGTAGTAGTTTGGCAATGTCAGATTAACCACAGAGTCAGCGCACACACATGCGCTGGCAGGAACGCAAGTGCCAGGGGAGATCACTGAGAATTTCGCGCACAGTAAGACATGGAAGAGCTATACTGGGCACGATCATTAATTGCGCTTTTTGGTTGTCACCCTGAGCGAAGCGAAGGGTATCGCAATTCGCTAGTCGCGAGATGCTTCGCTTCGCTCAGCATGACAAATTGGGTGGATATAAAACCGCAGTTTGTGCCCGTTGGCAGTAAAGTCGCCGAGTGGACAGTTTGTGTTTGTTGTAAGCGGATGGTGAAACTCACGAAAAAAAGAACCGGACTGAGTCCGGTTCTTTTTTTACTTTCAGCGGATTAGAATTTCGCCGGTCTTTCCATCGTTTTCAAGACTGGCTCAACCTGTGGTGCGCCTGGAAATTTGTTGGACCATCGCGCATTCAGTTTGGGTCATCGGCTTTTCTTTCCCGTCACTCCATCAGCGGAAGAACCTGGCATTGCGTCTCGCCCAGAATTTCCATCCGTTAGTTTGGTTGTGAATGTGCGCTGGACACCGGGGATGGGTGTAACATCCCGTACACCTTGCATCATCTCTTGCAACCGGTCGTCTGAAAAAAGATGTTCAAAATCGAGGATGAGCGCGGGTCCGGATGGAGTGGAAACGATGGTGCCGGGTGGATAGTGATTGCATTTGGATTTCTCAGGTTGATACGCGACTGAATAGATGCGATCCACAAGCAAGCCGATGATACTATTCCTTGCGCTCATCAAGAGGATTTGGGCGAGGGGGTCTATTCCACTTTCAGGAAATCCCAAGTAATGACGCATGCTGACCACAGGGATGGACTCGCCGAAAACCCGAATCGCGCCGACAAGCGATTCCGTACTTCCGAGCGTCGGCACGAGAGTTCGCGCTGGGACCACCTTGATTAAGCGATTCATCGAGAACGCAAAGGATTGAGCGCCGAGAGAAAAAATGAAAAGGTCCGCCGGACTTTTCTCCTTCGATGCTCCAACTCTATCGCCAACCGAAGCATCCATATCGCGGATGGAGCAAGATGAGGCGGATTGATTATCCATATTCGCATCCATTCATTTCAATGTGGCGAAGTCTAAGCCAAACCGGGATCTGTAAACGGCAAGCCAGTGCTCGGACTTGGTTTTTCGTTGGCGCGCCGGTTTTGCGTTGTGGAATTTACGACCAGGATACTTCCATCGCGCTTCAGGATTTGGATAAACAGGTCCGCAATGGATGGATCGAATTGGGTCCCGGCATGGCGACTTATTTCGTCAATGATTTCGTCGAGTTTTAGCGCGCGATGATAGGTGCGGTCTGACGCCATGGATTCGATGGCATCGGCTACGGCAATGATGCGCGCCTCGATCGGGGTCTGTCCCCCCAACAGTTGATCGGGGTAGCCCTTGCCGTTCCACCATTCATGATGATGGCGCACAAACGGCGCCAAGTGCCGCAAGCTTTGGCTGGCGGCAAGTAATTCGCTGCCCAAGGTCGTATGGGTCTTGACCGATTCGTACTCCAAACCAGTGAGTCGCGCGGGTTTTTTTAGAATTTGCTCCGAAATACCAATCTTGCCGATATCATGCAGCAACGCCGCTTGCCGGAGTCTTTCAATCCGCGCGGGCGGCAATTTCATTTCCCGCGCGATGACCGTGGCGTATTCGGCGACCTTGATCGCATGATTCAACACGAGCGGATCGCGCGCATCAATGATTTTCGCGAGCGTGACAAACAACTCGTCGTTCAGTTGTTCGATATGCAGACTGGCGTGGAGCAGTTTATGGTTGGCAAGCGTAAGTTCTTTGTTCATGCGCTCTAATTCACGCGCACCTGCCTGAGTGCGTTCGATGTATTGTCGTTGCGCATAATGGATCAGCACCATCGGCAGCGCAAATACAAAGATGCCCAGGATTCCTTTGAGGTCGTTGTACAAGATAGCCATAAACAGCCCAATCAGGCACATGGCAACATAGAACAAGGAGGTCCAACCGAACTGCCCGCGCCATGTGATGAAAATATTGCTCTTTTCGGACAAGCCGATGGCGAAGCTGACAAGACCCGATTCGACGATGTAATACCCCAGCGCGGTGATGAGGGTCAGAAAAGTCAATCCGATAAAATTGTCCCAGACAATTGGAATTTGAAATAAAGAGATTCCATAGAGTGGAATCAGTCCGGCGAGAACATGGGTTGCCCAATTGAACACGGGCTTGTAGATTTCGATATCGCGATTCCTGATGTAATGGGCGATCACAATGGCGGCGCTCACACACACCAATCCGACAAATCCGCTTAGGAAGATCGCCGCAAAGACAATCGTGACCGAAACTGAAAATGTGCTGTCGCCGTACATGCCCACTTCTAACCACTCGGCAAGCGCGCCGGCTCCAACGAGAATCGCCACGAGCGTCAGGTCAAAGGTCTGATGCTGGACTAGTCCGAATACGGTGATCAGTATTCCGCTCAGGATGATCGTCCCGACGAAAGGGGCGATCCATTCAAAGCGGTGTGGAATCGGTCTGCGCTTACGCATCAAGAATTCAGAATATTTTTTGATGGCTGGTTTCTCCGGTTCGACGATTGACGGATTGACAGTCGGAGATGACGGCGGGGCATCCGTTGCGGCTAACCGGTTTTCGGAAGACATGTTTTCCAATCTGATCGAGCGCGGCACATCGGTGATGGACACGACACAATTGCGTCCTTTGAGTTTAGCTTGGTACACGGCAATGTCGGCTTGGTGAATCAGCTCCTTTGTGTTGGTGGCATCGGCAGGATAGGAAGCAATCCCAAAACTCATTGTGACGTAGATCGGAGTAGGACTCGTGCTCACCGGAATCGCGGTCTTGGCAATATTCTCGCGTAGGCGTTCTGCAATCGCGATTGCCTCCGCGTGTTCCGTTTCGGGTAACGCCACTATAAATTCTTCGCCGCCGAATCTGCCGGCAATATCATATTCACGCACAATTTGGCGGATCACCTGGCTAATGCTTGCCAAAACGGTATCCCCGGCGAGATGACCATACGTGTTGTTGACGTTACGCAGCAGATCGAGGTCTGACATAATGACGGAAAGCGGGCGCGCAAATCGGATTGCCCGCTCCATCTCCAATGTAAACAAGCGGGAAAAATGCGCGGCATTCCACAACCCAGTTTTGGCGTCTACCCGCGCCTCTTTTTGCAATTGGGGCACGCTAAGCGCGCGCTGAATTAACAGTAGCGGCGAGAGGGCAAAAAGACTGTACCAAGGATTTTGTTCCCATAACAAAGCAAGCGGATAACCCAGGCAGAGCAACATGAAATCCGGCATCAATGTGTTCCACTGCAACATGCCGGTATTCTTCCAAGTCGAACCGCGCGCCAAGACGACGGCAAGACCAACCAAGAGCTGGTTAAGGGTCACATAGACGATCAGCGCCACTAAAGCCGCAATGGGTCTCGCTGGCGCTATGTCGGTTGAAAAAAGCGCGGGGCTGAATTGATAGATTTGTTGAGCGACTAGCCCGCAACAAATATGATTCGCGATATTGAAAGGTTGGATGTACCACGCGCGCAGACTCGTGCTATTCTGTACACGCGCCTTGATCCATTCGATGATGTGGGGGATGAACACCAGCAATACAAAATCCGCGGTGGGAAGCAGGAAAGCGCCCGCCGATAGAAAAATCAACACGGGGCTGAAGCTAATGTTGCCTTCTGTTTCGGACTTGGGTGTGCTCTTAAAAATGGATTTGTATAACTGGGACAAGGTGGCGCACAGCGCTAAAAAGGCAAACGCATCCCACGATTTAGGAGAAGCGGCGCGATTCAAAAGAGCGCTGCCTCCAAAGACGCCACCGACAAGTATTACACTGCACACAAAAATCCATGCGCGCCGTGACATTTCACTCCTTGCTCGTTACCTTCGCCAAATTGTTTTCGCCCGTTTTTTTATCCGCGCATAACGCGAATCTCCGCCAATTTTTAAATTCATTCGCGTTACACTTGCCCTGGCGGGAACGCAAGTGCCAGGGTTCGCGTTATTCGCGGATGAATTTATGATTTTGGCGACGGTGTTGAAAATAGGGAATGCTGCTCCAGTACTAGTTCAACCGGAGCAGCATCATATCACGGGTGTTTTGAACTCATGGTCCCCAATGATCACTATCCCAATTCGCCGTGCCCCACGCGGCGCTATCCCAATTCGCGCTGTCCCAGTTCGCCGAGTCCCAGTTCGCGCTATCCCAATTCGCACTACCCCAGGTCGAATTCGTACCGGTGAACAAGAAACGACTGATACTGACGCTGGTGTTCGCGGCTTGAGTTGTCGTGCCCTTGACCGCCGCATACACATCCAGATAACCTGCCCCGGCTTTTGTGGCGATGTAACCTGCCCACGTCTTGTTCGCCGTTGCTTTCAGACGGTACTTGACTTGATCGGGCGTCAAACCTGGGTTTGCTTCGAGCATCAACGCGACGGCGCCGCTGACCAATGGGGTTGAGGTCGAAGTACCGGACATGCGAAAGTAATAGTTATCTACCCGGTTTTCCGGATGTAGCGCCGCTATCGCCAATGAACCGTTGTCGGGCAAATAAGCGATCAGGTTCTTGCCAGGCGCAACCAAGTCGGGCTTGACATTGCCGGCTTCATCCGTGCCGTAGGCGGAGAAAGTGGCAATCGCATCGTCGGTGAGTACAACCGTCGCCTTGTCGTCAACCGAACCAACCGTAATCACGAATGGGTCATTCGCCGGCGGATACAGCGTTGACGTGCCATTATTTCCCGCCGATACAACGACGACAATTTTGTTGAACCAGAGGATTTCACATGCGGCATCCAGCGCGCTCGTATTGTACGACTGCCAGACACTCGAATTCATGGACAGGTTTACTACTTTGATGTTGTAAGTTGCCTTGTTATTATACACCCATTGGAGGGCATTGACTACATCGGATTCGAGCGCCATACCATTGTCATCGCTGACGCGCAAACCCATGATGTTCACTTTGGGCGCAATGCCCATGTACTTGCCGCCGGACACCACGCCATCATCGGCGACCAAGCCCGTGACGAACGTGCCGTGACCGTATTGATCATTGGCGGTGTGCTCGGTGGCGTTGAAATTTATTTCGCCAATCAGACGCGAGCCGATCGCGTTCGTTTTGAAATTTCCACTGTCAATCACCGCAACGGTTACGTTTGCGCCTTTGTAGTACGGCGCTTCATTCCAGACATTTGTTGCGCGCACCGCTTGGTTATAGACATTCGACAAGACACCCGTATCCACCGTTCCGCCATCCGCGCTCGCGGTCATCGTCAGCGGCGAGGTCGTATCGGTCGTGCCAGCATTGGTTGTGAGGCGTAGTCCGACGGCATCGTAATAGATGGTGTGGCTTTTGGCAACCGAACTCTGATCAATCAGGATTTCGGTATTCTTTGCCGCCGCGAAATCCGACCACTTCCATGCTCGTGTGCTCGTAATGTCAACGTACTTGGTGCCGACCGCGTTTACTCCGATATGTTGACTGAACAAGGTGGCAGGTACAGTGACTGTACTCCCAGCGACACCTGCCACATACGGAGTGATCTTGGGGGTCTCTGCGGAAGCCAACGCGGCGGACACATAGACGCGGAAAACAACCTCGACCTTGGTGATGACAACGCCGGGTGTGTATTCTGGCATGAACCCGCCGAACGAACCCTTGACGTTTGCGCCCGAACCGTAGGTCTTGTTAATGCCAACCGGCGACAAGATATTTGCGGAATTCGTAAAGCCGTTGCGGACCGCCGCGCCGATTTTGGTCGCCCAGGTTGTGAACTTGGTTTTGGTCGGTCCGCCGGACGCGCGCATCGGCGCATCGAACGAAATCCAGCGAATGCCATCGGCTTTTGCCAGTTCGAGCACATCCTTGGCTTTCAGTTGCGCCGAAAAACCTTTGATGAGCGACAGGTCTTGGCTCACCGTCCCGCCGAGCCGGGTTACGATGGGTTCAACCTTGGCATCCTGGGTTGACTTTTGAACGATGATGCCGATTTGCATGTCCGGACTCTCCGCCGCATATCGCGCGAGAATCGGCTGGAGGCGCGATAGCGCGGCAGTGTGCGGAGTACTGACCGTGAACGATGCGACTGCCATCAGCATGAACAAAACAAGGATGCGTGTGCTCTTACCCCAGTTAATCGTGAATCTGCGAGTGGTTCTCATTTTGCTTCCTCCACTTGCAACGAAACACTTGTTTCCGTTGCGTTCCATTCACACCGTACAAAGATCAAGCGGTTGATTCATAGGATACGGTAACGAGCGCGTCTGCATGGTAAAGAGAGACGCGATTACGACCTGCTTGTTTGGCGCAATAAAGAGCTTGATCGGCATTCACTAATAACTCTGTACTATCGAAAACTTGGTGGCTAAGACTGGCTACTCCAATGCTAACGGAAATGCGAATCTCTTGTCGTTGGCTGGGTTCGCTAGTCAACACAAGCGCGTGAGTCTCCACATGCTGGCGGAGGCGCTCGGCTAACGCAATGGCGGTGGAAGCGGTTGTGTTCGCAGCGATGAGCAGAAACTCTTCGCCGCCGTAACGCGCCAGAATGTCCGACTCGCGAATCGCATGCAAGAGCAATTTGCCCAAGTAGTTCAAGACCAGGTCGCCCACCGGATGTCCATAGGTATCGTTGACATGCTTGAACCGATCGATATCTAGCAGTAGCACTGATAGCGGACTCGCATAGCGCCTGGCTCGCGCAAATTCCTCGTTGAGCCGACGATCCAAATAGCGGCGGTTGTAAATTCCGGTTAACGGATCAGTAATATTCTCATGTTCGAGTAAAGCGACGCGACGGACATCCATCGCCGTTTGGAGCGAAAGAGTTGACACGAGCCAGACAAAACCCGCGCCCAGGAAGAATACCCCCGGCACAATGAGGTCGAGCCAGGTTGTGGCAAGTTCCCAGAACACTGCGATGTAACCAACGTAACCGGCGATGAAGACTAGAATCAACGCCGTCAAGGTGTACCATCTGCGTCGTACTTGTCCCGAGGGAAGCTGCGCGACCAATTGACGAACTGGGATCATCGCGCCGAGCAAGATGCACGCGCCTGCGATCACCAATCCTTCGGCGAGTACATTCAACATAGTTTCCTACTTAGAGTGTGTTAGTCCCTCTATGGTCCCCAATAGTCGCTATCCCAGTTTGCGGAATCCCAGCTGGCGCTATCCCAATTCGCGCTGTCCCAATTTGCCGAATCCCAGTTGGCGCTGTCCCAGTTCGCACTGCCCCAGGTCTTGTTCGTGCCGGTGAACAAAAAGCGACTGATGGTGATGCCGCTGTTTGCGGATTGGGTTGACGTGCCATTGACCGCCGCGTCAATATCCAGATAGCCCGCGCCAGCTTTGGTCGCGTTATAGCCCGCCCACTTGTTGTTCGCCGTTGCCTTCAAGCGATACTTGACTTGATCAGGCGTCAGATTTGGCTCGTCTTGGAGCAACAGCGCGATTGCGCCACTGACGATTGGCGCAGACATCGAGGTGCCTGACATACGGAAATACACCCCATTGGCGACTTTGTTCGCGGGGTGTGCTTTTGCCAAGCCCATGTTGCTGTTGACCAGACGCGCAACGATATTTGCGCCGGGAGCAACCAGGTCAGGTTTGACAACTCCATCGCCGGTTGTCCCATAAGCCGAAAACGATGTTACAACATCATCCGAGATACTGTTGGTGCCTTTATCGTCCGTTGCCCCAACCGTGATGACAAACGGATCGTTCGCCGGGGGATAAATCGCGCCCTTGCCCTGGTTCCCGGCGGATGCCACCACGACAATCTTGTTGAACCACAGAATCTCGACTGCCGCTGCAAGCGGGCTGGTGTGGTACGACTCAGCAACAGAACTATTCAGCGACAAGTTGACGACGCGAATATTGTATTTTGCTTTATTCGCGAGCACCCACTGCAGACCTTGGACAACGTTCTTCGTCATTGCGCTGCCGTTGTCGTTGCTGACCTTGACGTTGATGATGTTGACCATCGGTGCTACGCCAATGTACTTGCCGCCCGACTCGCTTCCATCGCCACCCACGATACTGGAGACATGCGTCCCATGACCATAGCCATCCGATGTGTTCTGGTTATAGTCAGTGTTGAAACGCACGTTCGCTATCTGCCGATTTTTACCCAGGACTGTGTAGAGATCGCCATTGGGGTTGATGCCGCTATCCACCACCGCGACACCGATGCCTTGTCCTTGCAGGTAGGGGGATTTGTTCCAAACTTTATCAGCCCCAATGGCGCGAATGTACGCATTTGCCAGAGTGGCTGTGTCAATGCACTGGGTGCAAGTCGTGGAGGTCATCACTGCATCCAGACTTATTTGACGAACACCCTCCACATGCGCGAGTCGTGCCACATCCTTGGCTTGCAACTCTGCCGCAAACCCGTTGATGATGGATAGGTCCGTCGTCACGCGTCCGCCCAAGCGCGTGACTAGCTCCTCGGCACGCGTGTCTGCACCAGTTTTCTGTACGATCACACTTACAAGCGAATCAGGATTCTCGGATGCATATTTCGTCAAAATGGGTTGAACATTGACTGGGACTGCCGTCGCGTTTGTTGGCGCCGAGATCAGAGGAATGCCGGTCGCTCCCGTCGTAGCAAGGCAAAGCAACGCGACGAGAAGCAATGCTGATCGCACCAATCCGCGTCGTTTACCCCAGTTGATCGTGAATCGTAGAGTGGGTTTCATGTTGCATTTTCCTCAATGTAATTGGCGATCTCATTCAACACCTTCGCCAAAATCATAAATTGATCCGCGAATCACGCGAATCACGCGAATAAAAAACAAAATTAGCGAAGATTCGCGAGATTCGCGGATGAAAGAATAAATTGGCGAAGATATTGTCATTCAAACCAGAAAGCATTCCTATCTTGAGAATTACATTACTGCCAAAAACGCCCTTTGCCAAGCGTAATTGTCCTAAAATCGGCGTACGTACAAGTACTTACCAACGGCAAGACGAAGAGTGAACGAGAGGAGAGTCAGCGGCGATATATCCGTTCACGCCTACGGAGCGACTTGCCAATAGTTTTCAAGAATGGCTGGCACCGCTAGCACATCCGCCCTTGCCGAGACGGTACGCGCTGAATTCACAACCAGTTTTCCGCCTTCATGTCTAGCAACCCGAATAAATGCATCTACGACTTGAGGGTCAAATTGGGTACCCGCACAACGCTCGATCTCAGCGATAATCGTTTCAAGTGGCAAGGCACGATGATACGGGCGATCCGAAGCCATCGCTTCCACGGCATCACACACCGCCAGAATCCGACCATCCAGAGGAATCTGTTCCCCGACGAGGTGATCGGGATAACCATTGCCATCCCACCATTCATGATGAGCCTTGATCACGGGAACTAAATAGCGTAACCCTTTGCACGTCTCCAAGAATTGCGCGCCGATGACAACATGTTTCTTAATATACTCATACTCTGGTCCATCCAGCCGAGCTGGTTTGTGAAGGATCTTTTCTGAGATACCAATTTTTCCAATATCGTGAAAAATCGCGGCTTGCCGGACGCGCGCGATGTGTTCCTCGTCAAATCCCAATTCATTAGCGAGTGCTGTTGCATATTCTGCCACCTGGGCTGAATGACCAGAAACATAGGGATCACGCGCATCGATCATTTTTGCAAAAGCGACCAACAACTCTTCATTCATCTCACGGATGGCGACATTGGCTTGCAGGACTCTGGAATTGGCGCCCGAAAGTTCCTGATTCATGCGCCTTAGTTCCAGAGCACCCTTTTCTGTTCGATCAATATATTCCTTCTGCGAATAGTACATCATCAGCACCGGAATCGTAAAAACGAGAATACCAACATTCCCTTGAAAATCGTACGCGACCCCGAGAAAGAAACCGATCAAGCATAAAACGACATATTGTGGCGCCAACCAAGCGCATTCTTCTTTCCAGATGGGCAGAGCTGGCGTTGATTTCTCAACACTGATTGCGGCGACAAGTAGACCGGTCTCTACACCAAAGTAGATAATCGCAGCGAGAACCATCATCCCAAGCGAAATGATCAAACCGCTGATCTCAAAGCGACTAGGCAACAGCGTACTAGCCACTGCGGGAGCCAGCGCGGCAAGAACATGAATTGCCCAGTTATATGCTGTTTTGTAGATGACCGGCCATAACCCCTTTTTCACATTCCACCGAAAGACTCGATGAGCAACGGCAATCGTTGCACTCGTGAAGATGACCCCGGGGATTCCAAGTATGACCGCCGCCGCAAAGTTAATTCCTACCGAAACGGATATAGATGAATCACCAGTCAAATTTTTTAACTGGGGTAGTTGCGTAATTCCAGCCATGATCATCAAAAGGAAAACGATCATTGGGTCTGGTCGTGGCTGGATATACATGCCGCCGATACTCACGAGCACCGCAACCCCAACTACGCCTCCCACGAGGTATCCAAGCCACGATACCGATCGTCCTTTTGCCGGAACCGTTTTGGTCCCGTTTCCCACTGGCTTGGAAGCAGTGATCCGCCGCGCAACCTGGATTGGAGTTGGTTTTGGAATGTAGATAGAGTTGTTACCTGTTTCAAGACGATTCTCTACCCCCGGCATTTCCAACTTGACGGAGTGTGGAACATTGGCGGAACGTACAACGCAATTGCGTCCCTGAAGTTTGGCTTGATAGACCGCTACGTCTGCCTGATGAATCAACTCATTCGCTGTGTTGGCATCTTGAGGGAAACACGCAATGCCGAAACTCATCGTGACGTTGATCGGAGGAGCGTTTTCATTGAGTCTGAATGCAGTGGATTCGATTGTTTTTCGAATTCGTTCGGCAATCGCGGTGGCTTCTTCCAGAGATGTCTCGGGCAAGGCAATGCAAAACTCTTCGCCACCGAATCGCCCCGTGAGATCATATTTGCGACTCTGCTCGCGGATGATTTTGGCAACGCCTGCCAAGACCGCATCGCCCGCCAGATGACCGTAAGAATTGTTGATGTTACGCAAGAGATCAAGATCAGCCATAATGACGGAAAGCGGATGCTCCAAATTCTCCGCGCGATCAATCTCGGCGATGAATAACTTGTTAAAATAAAGAGCATTCAACAAACCGGTTTTGCCGTCGGTTTGGGCTTCTTTCTTCAAACCTGGGATAGACAGGGCACGATAAACTAGAATCAGTGGCGCAAGGGTGGGCGCCATTAGCCCCGCGTCGATTTTCCAGATGACGAAGAGCATATAGCCCATGCACAACCCGACATAATCCATCAAGAGATTTTCAATTTCCAAAATCCCGGACTCGCGCCAGCTTACACCGCGCGCCAACACGAGAGCGGATCCAATCGCTAAATGGTTGATCAGGGTATAGATCAGCGCGCCCACCAATGCGGCGATCACACTCGTACTTGATAAGATGGGTGCATCGATGGAAATTAGCGCGAGGACTAGGCGCGAGGATACCAAGCCACAAATAATATGAGTGGACATGTTGAAGGGCTGGAGGTACCATTTGCGCAGGTGCGGACTGCCAGTGAGTCGTTCTTTTAACCATTGGATTGAGAGGGAGAGAACGACAATACTTACAAATCCAATAGGGGACAGTAACAGGGCGCTGGCAAACAAAAAAATTGTATTGAGATAGTACAACTGATGATTGGGGGCAGGCACTTTGAGGAACTGGGCTAGCGTGGCAAGCAACAGAAACGCAAAAAATGTGGGTACTGGCAGAGCGGATTGGGCAGATGCTTGGAATGCCCACACACTCAGAATCCCGCCTGCAAGTATCCATCCAATTACGTATACCCAAGCGCGCTTGGTCATTGTTCGCCTCTGAGTGAAATACGTGGCAAGGCAGACCCAGGGTGTCTACCTTGCCACTTTACAATGTAACGGCGCAAGTTCCTAGTTGCCCCAGTAAATACTATCCCAGTTCAACGAGTCCCAGTTGAGACTATCCCAATTGAGTGAGTCCCAGTTCAGCGAATCCCAGTTCAGCGAATCCCAGTTAAGACTGGTCCATTGCGCCGAATTTGCGCCGGGCGTTAGCATTTTGCTGATCGCCATGCCGGTGTTTGCACTCTGGGTTTTCTTGCTGGTGACCGCGGCGTAGATATCAAGCTCGCCACTTCCGGCAAGCATGGTGGAGCGGAGAGCAAACGCTGTCGCTGTCAAGCGGTACTTAACCTGATCAGGTGTCAGATTCGGGTTGGACTGGAGCAGTAGAGCGGCGCCTCCCGCCACGATCGGCGCAGACATTGACGTACCTGACATCCGGAAATAGCGCTCCGAACCAGTAAACCCACTGACCAAATGATCGGGATGTGCTGTTGCCAATACGGCATTTGATCGAGGGAGGAGACTGATGACCTGATTTCCCGGCGCGACTAAATCGGGCTTTGCAAAACCGTCGTTAGTTTTACCAAAAGTGGAATACAAAGCCCAAGTATCATCGTCCCGGCTTACTGTGCCCCAGTCATTCGTTGCTCCCACGGTAATTACAAAGGGATCGTTTGCCGGTGGGTAGAGCGCGTTCCAACCCGCATTGCCCGAGGCGACCACAACCACGATCTTATTAAACCACAAAACCTCGCAGGCGGCGTCAATCGGGTTAGTGTGATAGGACTCGTTGACCGAGCTATTGATGGAAAGATTGACCACGCGGATATTGTATTTATCGTGATTCTGGTAGACCCACTGCAAGCCCGCCACTAAATCGGATTCGCTTGCATTTCCTTGATCGTCGCTGATCTTGACGTTGACTAGATTGACTTGCGGCGCAACACCGATGTACGCTCCACCAGATACTTTGCCGTTGCCGCCGATAATGCCGGCAACGTGAGTGCCGTGCCCAAAATAGTCGTCCGTATTCGCAGTCTTGCTATTGACTTTTACCGACGCGACGACGCGACTTGTGCCCTGCACATTCAAAAGGTCCGGATGGGATACATTGATACCGCTGTCCACAACCGCTACGGCGATGCCCTGCCCTTGCAGGTATTGCCCCTTCAGATTCCAAACCTTCGTTGCATTTACCGCTTGAGGGTAATTACTTTTCAGTTTCGACGTGTCAATACAGGGTGGTGTGCAAACCGTTTGAACAGTTGGCGCGTCAAGCGAGATCCACTTGACCCCTGCCGCCTTGGCGAGTTCTGGTACCGAGCTTGCCGGTACCTCTGCCGCAAACGCGTTGATGATCCAAAGGTCTTTCATGACCGTCCCGCCCAATTTTGCGACGAATTCTTCGATGCTGTTATCCTTGGCGGACTTTTGCACGATGACGCCAATCATCGCATCGGGTCGCTCTGTCGCGAATCGCGCTAGAACGGGCGACATTCTGGCAGGTGCAGCGAACGATGGAACCGCTGGCATGAGAACTATAACGAGTGCCAACAAAACGAACAGGCACAATTCTTTGCCCCAGTTCAATGATGACCGTTTGATTATCCTTTGCATGGCTTAACCCTCCTATGGTATTTTGCTCTGAACCACTGCGAGTTATGTCTTTGCTGGTGAAGCGAAGCAATCCCCACTCAGCTTGGGGATTGCTTCGTCGCAAACCGCGCTCTTCGCAATAACGCCTACGCGAGATTTTCGAGCGAAACACTAGGGTTTTGGTGATGGATTACCGCAATCGGCTTCAACTGCCCCAATCCACGCTTAGTTTTATTGGGGCGATTCGGTCCTCCAGAGGGTACACCGATGGTCCCTCTGCCACTTTTTTGCTGTTACAATTCGGATTGTCAAGCGGGCACGTTGGGGCTTCGATACTTTCCCAATCGGTTGCCTCATTGTCACAGTTCACATTAGAACGTTGGCACGCCGGGGATTTCTTACTTCCCCATTCAACTGCCGTTTCGCCGCAATTCACTTGACCAGGTGGACACGCCGGGGATTTTATACTTCCCCAATTCACACCAACCTGACTTGGCATAATGCCATGCGACATCGCCCAAAGCGAGATCAGCGTCACTGCAAGCAGTGCCATCAAAATAAGGACGGCGAACCCTTTGCCCCGATTGATCGAGCATAGACCTGATTTCAGCATCGCATCCTCCTTAGTCGGATACTGTTTCATAACGGTTGAGAATTTACGCGAAACTACAGTTCCGGGTTTTAGTATCACAGTACTATTAAACAGGTCTTTTGCCAAGCGTATTTGTCCCAATGTCGGGTACGTACAAATACTTACCCACAGTGCAAACTCAAGATTGAACTGTGGGTAAGTCGGGTCAATAGTTTGGCAAGGTCAGATTTCCCTTCTTGCCATAGAGGACACAGGGAACCCAATTGGATTCGGGGATTTGAACCGTTATTCGATCAAACCGTGTTCCATTGCAAAGCGAACAATTTGGATCGGACTCGATAGCCCAAGTTTGTCGGTCAAGTTTGCCCGATGTGCTTCTACCGTCCGGACGCTGAGATACAACTGTTTGGCTATCTGACGATTGGTGAATCCTTGCGCGATCAGTTTCAAGACCTCGATTTCACGCGGGGTGAGTTGGTCCAGTGATTTTTGTTCTGATTTGGCAACCGATGGGACACTCCCCAGCAAGACGCGCGTCATCGTTGGATGCACGTAGATATTGCCAGCCATCACGGCATGGATCGCACTGACCAGTTCGGATTCGACCGCCCGCTTGACGATATAACCGGATGCGCCGCTGTCGAAAGCTTGGCGCAAAAGAATCTCATCCTCGTGTAAGGTGAGGATCAAGACATGCGTCTGGGGTCGTTTTGTTTTGATGGCTTGGGTTGCTTGGATCCCATTCAACTGCGGCATACTGATATCGAGAATCAGCACGTCGGGTTGTAGGTCTTGCGCTAATTGCAGCGCGGCATTCCCGTCTTCCGCCTCCCCGA
This sequence comes from Chloroflexota bacterium, assembly GCA_016219275.1. NCBI lineage: Bacteria > Bacillati > Chloroflexota > Chloroflexota bacterium. Next base: position 18,373 of record JACRBM010000044.1, on the reverse strand, counting down.
CAACGATAAACTCTGGCTCTGCGCTAAGCAGAGCGCGTAAACCGGCACGCACAACAGCATGATCATCCGCGATCAAAATCCGAATGGACATAGGGAACCTCCATGTGAACGGTCGTGCCTTCGCCAGGATTGCTCTCGATCCACATTTTCCCCCCTAGCATTTCTGCGCGCTCCCGCATCCCGGTCAATCCAAGTCGTCCACTGCGAAATGCAATGCGCGGGTCAAACCCAGCCCCATTATCCCACACAATCGTAACGATGTCATCCCCCCGACGCGCGAGAAAGACCTCTGCGCGATTGGCGTGGGCATGCTGTGCTACATTGTTCAGGGCTTCTTGGACAATGCGGTACAAAGCGATTTCAATCTCGTCCGGCAGGTTTTCCCATCCGGCGCCAGTCACATGGAATTGCATTTCGACCTCGGCGTGTTGCCGTTGAAAAACCTGGGTCAGTTGGCGCAAGGCGGCGACGAGACCCAGATGATCCAGCGCCACCGGGCGTAGGTTGACCGTCAGGCGATGCAAATCCTCCAAGACTCGATTGGTCGTTTCTTTCAAGTCAGCCACACGCGCGGCAACAATTTGCGAATCCTGCGCGTTGCGTTCGAGGAAATGCAAGTCTACGATTTGCGCGGTGAGAGATTGCCCGATCTCGTCATGCAGTTCGCGTGCAATCCGCGCGCGTTCCGTCTCTTGCGCCTCGACCAAGTGATGCGACAGTGCGCGCATCCGCTCCGCAGTCACACGCTCCCGTTCGTACAAGCGCGCATTCTCCAGCGCCATCGCGGCTTGGTTCGCCAATGCTTGCAGACGCTCGACCTTCGTCGGCGTAAAAAAATCAAGGGTCGCGCTATCCACATTCAAAAAACCCAGTGTTTCATCGCGCACGCGGATCGGCGCGCTCGCCGTGGCGCGCGCCCACGGCATTTCGGATAGACCAGTCCAATTCGGCAAGGTATGGGTATCAGCCACGATCGCGGGATGCCCGGTTTGCAGCATCTCTTTGAAGAACGAACCTTGATCTAAATCGAATTCCAACTGCGACGGTTTGATCGCGCCAAATTGTTCATAGCCGCGCATACGCACAATGCGCGCCGCGCCATCTTCGATCAGCATGATGTTCGTTGCGTCATGGGGAACCACCCGAGCAATTTGATCCAAGATTCCATCGAGCACGGTTTCAGAATTGAGTGTGGCGGACAAGACTGCGCCGATCTCACTCAGGGCTTGCGCCATTTCGCGCTGTTCGCGCTCGGATTGGTAAAGCCGCGCGTTCTCGATCGCGATAGAGACCTGCGCCGCAAGCAGTTCAGCCAGCCGCATGTCGCGCCGGTCGAAAGAGTCAACCCGCGCGTCTCGATTGACCGTCAGAACACCCAGCGTCCGCGTCGAACTCGTTAGCGGAACCGCCAAGGCGGACTTGATCCGCGCATCGTTCTCGGCAATTGGCGCGCGATGATCCCAGAGCGTAAAACCATCTGCCACTTTAGGAAAGCCCAGGACGAATACCTGCCCGGCGAGTCCTTCCCCAACTTCCAGGGTCCTGCCCACGGACTTGGTGGCGGAGCCGGTGCCCATCGCACAACGCAAGTAGTTGTGATCTGCATCGTAGAGGAAGATCGCGCCGCCCGACGCATTCAACAGTGTGACGGCTTGCTCGGTGATCACCTTGAGCAATTCCTCCGGTTCCAAATGCGCGTTCAATTTCAGCGCAGTGTTATACAGCGTCGTTTGTTCATCCGCAAAGCGTTGCAACGCTTGCTCGGCTTCCTTGCGATGTGTGATATCTCGGGTGATGCCGACCAGCCCAGCCGGTTTACCCTGCGCGTTTCGAAATAACGCGACGCTCAATTCTGCGTCGAAGGTACTGCCGTCTCGTCGAACCAATTCCAGTTCCGTGATCTTGCCTTGACCTGTTTGGAAGATTTCCGCGAACTCGCGGACGACCTGATTGCGATACGCGGCGGCAATGGCTTCGGTCGCCGGGCGTCCAAGCAGGTCTTGCTTTTTTTCAAAGCCGTGCAAACGAACAACCGAGTTGTTTACGGCGATAAATTTTCCGTTCATGTCCGTAACCGAAACGCCGTCGGTGGCGGCATCGAAAATCGTTTGGAGTAATCCAGCCGTTTCCTGTAATTGCGCCGTTCGTTCAATGACGCGTCTTTCCAGATCCGCGTTCAAATGTTTGATCTCTTCATCCGCGCGCTTGCTTTCGGTGATATCACGCGAGACGCCGACCACGCCGATCATTTCGCCCAGGTCGTTGCGCATCACGGCGGCGGACAAGAGACTAGGGAACACGTCGCCGTTTTTGCGTTTATTCCGAATTTCTCGGGTCAAGCGTCCTTCCGCAAAGGCAGTCTGATGAACCGTCTGTCCTTCCTGGGAATCCGCATAGAGCATACTGATGTGTTGACCCAGGACTTGCTCGCGCGCATATCCGAAAGTTTCCTGGGCGGCGCGGTTAAACTCGACAATCCGGCGCTCTTTATCAACGGTGACAATCATATCTACCGACGAGTCAATGATCGCGCGCGCGTATTGCATGGAAAAGCGGAGTTGGTCTTCCACGCGTTTGCGTTCAGTCACATCGTGGAACGCGGCTACGAGCACGTCGCCAATCTGGCGCACCATGATTTCGGCATCGCGCTGGCTGCCGTCTTTACAGGTAACTCTAAACTCGCGTGGCGGCGTCGTGGCGCCATCGCGCACGAGATTGGCGATCTCCGTCCATTGAGTTAGCACCTGGGCGCGGTAATCCGGATCAGGATATGCGCGTGTCATCCAATCGGCGATGGTGGGAATGTCTTCAATAGCGTAGCCATACTGCTCGGTAAATCGTTGGTTATAGTGAAGGATAATACCGTGTTGATCCGCGATCCCAATGGGAATCGGCAAGAATTCGATTGCCTCGCGAAAACGTTCTTCGCTTTTACGCAATGCTTCCACGGCGTGCTCGCGTTTCGTCAGTTCCCCATCGGCGTGTTGGAGAGCGTGGCGCGTCGCGCCAAGCGCCATCCAAGTCAAGCCGCCTGAAAAAGCGAACAGCGCCGTGTACGTGAACCACTGTGTGATCGTTACCGTATAATCGGGTTGGGGCAAGACTCCGGCATTTTGCGCCACGATCAAGCCGAGGACTGCCAACGAACTAAGGATCGCGGTAATGAAAATGCCGCGGACATCGAACAGCAAACCACCCCCAACGACGATGAGCAGGAAAAAAGCCGTCGTGGGTGTCCGAATGGTGCCCAGCATGGCGATGAAAACGGTTGTGCCAATCAGGTCCATTCCGATCAGCACCGCGCTTGCCCAACGGACTTGACCCCGATGCATCCAACTCCGCAGGATCAGGCACGCGAGTAGGGTAGCCACATCCGCTCCGATGATGGCGATCGGTGTTCTGCCGCCAAGCACATTGCCGACCAGAATGATCAACGCGAGTGTGGCAGTGGTTAGCAAAGCATAGTTGAGCAAACTTGCGCCAAGTGTCTTGTTTTCATTGTCAGGAAATACCGGCGGCATTAGCCAGTGTTTGATTAAAGGCATCATTGAATTGACTCCTCGGCAATCGTTCACGAATTAGTCCAATTGACTCAATTATATCATCTTGATGTGTAGCATTCAAGAATGGACAGACCCCGTGAGAATCTCACGGGGTCTGTGGAAATATGCGGAATGTGTTACGGTGGATGCAGGGATGATCGAATCAAGTGCCCATACAGGTGGTATTGTGTCCAATTGATGGTTCAAACTTTTGGAGTGTCGCGATGAAGTAACCCAGGAAGCGCGCAAGAATCTTGTCGTTTTCATCCAGGGAGATCCAAGCGCCGGGGCATTCGCAGTGCGTCGCCCACTCACGAAACGCCTGTCAGCCAGTTCTTGAAGTTTCCACGAAAATCGCTTGCTCTGCCACGGATCTCCTCGAATACGCGTATGGAATGGTTGTATTCCGATGGAATTCGTCAGGACACCGGGGATATTTCTTATGCTAATAGTGTTGGACATCCAAAGAAAAATGACGTAAACTAGGGACATCTCTGCGTGGTCGCCTCTATGTTTTGGTGAACTAGGTGGAGCGCTATGACTCCTATATCTGCCGCGACCCAATCGGACCGGATTCCATTGCGCTTGTATCTTTTCGGCTCGTTTCGCGTCGAACGCGATACGCAAACGATCCACCTTCCCACGCGCAAAGTCGAGTCCCTGCTCGCATACCTCGTCCTGCATCCCGAACCACACGCGCGCGAAAAACTCGCCGCGCTCCTCTGGGGCGATTCCACCGACGAACTCGCGCGGCGTTCGTTGCGCACCGCGCTCTCTTCAGTTCGTCAATCACTCGGCGATGATGTTGTGCTTGCCGATCGCGAGACTGTGCAACTCAATCCGGATTTTTCGATTTGGGTAGACGCGCGAGAGATTTCAGATTTTAGATTTCAGATTGCAGATTTGGGATCGTCACAATCTACAATCGAAAATCTGCAATCTGAAATTGATTTGTATCGCGGCGACCTGCTCGCCGAGTTCTACGATGATTGGATTCTGCCCGAACGAGAAAGACTCCGCGCGATCTACATTGACGCACTGTTACAACTCACACAACATCGTCGTGCCAAGAGTGAATACACGCGGGCAATTGAATTCGCGCAAAAAATTTTAGCGACGGATTCCGCCAACGAGAAAGCGTACCAGCATATTATCTTTTGTCTCGTCGCCACCGGCGACCGCATCGGCGCGCTCAAGCAGTACGACGAGTGTGCGAAAAAGTTGCGCGATGAACTCGGCGTCGAACCGTCGCAAGAGACGATTGCGCTGCGTAATCGGATCGAACAAGATTTATTCGGGAGCAAGTCGCGCGAAGCACTGCTCACTAATCTGCCGCATCCTCTGACGAGTTTCATCGGACGCGAAAAAGAAATCTCCGAGGTGAAGCATTTGCTCACGCAACATCGCCTGGTGACACTCACGGGTTCGGGCGGGTGTGGCAAAACGCGCCTCGCGATTGAGGTCGCGGGCGAATTAGTCGAGTCATTTCGACAAGGGGTGTGGTGGGTAGACCTCGCGCCGTTATCTGATGCATCGCATGTCCCGCAGGCGATAGCACAATCGCTTGGCGTGCGTGAAGCGGCGAATCAATCGCTCCAGGAAACACTTGTTAATGTAATACGCGACAAGCATTTGCTTTTGGTGCTCGACAATTGCGAGCATCTCATTACCGCGTGCGCCGGACTTGCCGACAAATTACTGAGCGCGTGTATCGAGTTGAAAATTTTCGCGACCAGCCGGGAATCACTCGGCATCACCGGCGAAGTGGCGTGGCGCGTCCCCTCGTTTGCTGTTCCCGATGTTGAGCAGTTCCCTTCGTTAGAGCAATTGATGCAATATGATGTGATTCAGCTTTTCGTTCAACGCGCGATGGCGGTTGTGCCCCAGTGGAGGTTGAATGGCAACGCGCCCTCCGTCGCGCGGATGTGTGCGCGGCTGGACGGCATTCCGCTCGCCATCGAACTCGCGGCGGTGCGCGTGAAAGTTTTATCCGTGGAACAAATTGCCGCGCGGCTGGATGATCGTTTCAATTTATTGACGATGGGAAGCCGGGCGGCGCTGGCGCGTCAACAAACTCTGCGCGCGACGATCGATTGGAGTTACGATTTGCTCTCGGACGCGGAGCGAATATTGTTGCAAAGATTGTCGGTGTTTGCGGGCGGATGGACATTGGAAGCGGCGGAATCAGTATGCAGTGATCAGTATGCAGTGATCAGTGAAAGACATTCGCCTGCTGAAAACTGGATACCCAATACTAGCATACTGGACTTGTTGTCGCATTTGGTAAATAAATCGCTCGTGCTCGCCGGGGAGGTTAACGGCGAAACACGTTATCGGATGTTGGAAACGATTCGACAGTACACGCGTGAAAAGCTGGATGCGTCTAATCAATCTGTGCTCGTGCGAAATCGGCATCTGGAATTTTTTGCCAAGTATGTCGAAGAAGCGGAACCCAAACTTCGGGGACGCGAGCAAATGCTTTGGTATCGCCGCTTGGATGCCGAACTTGATAACATCCGCGCCGCGCTCCAATGGGCGATGGATAATAGCGATGTTGACACCGGGCTGACACTCGCTGGGAGTTGGCATTGGTATTGCGCATTTCGCGGCTATGCGGCAGAGGGGAGGCGGTGGTGCGAACGTCTCCTCGCGCGCGGCACAAGTGCATCGAAACCAGCACAGGCAGTCGCATGGAAAGGATACGGCTTACTCGCTTGGATGCAAGGAGACCATTCGCGCGCAGAATTGGCGTCAGAGAAAAGTCTGGCGCTGTATCGCGAATTGGGAGACAAGTCCAATATTGGCAAGCTACTGTTTTACTGTGCGCTACCGCCAGCGTTCAACGAACGGTGGGACAAGGCGAAATCGTTGTTAGAAGAAAGTCTAGCACTGCGTCGTGAGATTGGAGACAAGTGGGGCATGGCGCACGTGTACCACCAGCTTGCCTTTCATGCTCTAGCTGAAGAGGATTATGCAGATGCCAATGAAATGTATGCAAAGGCACTGGCGTTGTTTCGAGAAGTTGGCGATGGGCATTGGGTCGCGCGGACTTTATCGTATCTGGGTATGATTGCACGCAAGCAAGGTGATGTAGAGGCAGCCATTGCTTTTCTCACCGAATCAACCACATTCTTGTTCGAGATGCGCGATAAATGGTCGCTCTGTGGGTCTCTGGAAGCAGGTTGGGCGCCGCTCGCCACTTTGCAAGGCAACCCAATCCGCGCGGCGCGGTTATTCGGAGCAGTGGAAGCATTGCGGGAATCTATTGCCACGCCTCATTTATCCAAACACCGTCTCGGGTATGACGCGCAAGTGGCGAGTGTGCGTGGACAACTCGATGAAGCAACCTTCGTCGCCGCGTGGAACGAAGGGCGCGCGATGAGTTTTGAGCAAACCATCGAATACGCGCTGCAAATAGAATAAACCTGGGTAGGGGCGAAGCATTTTTTTCGCACGCTTCGCATGAGTAAAGTGGAATCTAGATGCGAAAAAATTCCTCGCCCCTACTGAGACCTGCGTCGTGCAGGTCTTTTTTATTTCGCCGAAAAAGTCATGCGCGGATTTGGCGATTATTTAACGATGGCTTGGTAATATCCATGCAAGAAATCCTGAAGGAGGAAAATCACGATGAAAACTAAATATCTGCTCACGAAAAGTCTTGTGATTGCGTCCGTCCTGTTGATTGCGACGGCTGCCATCGCCAGCGCCGAATGTCTCGCGGACATATACCAGGCAACGGCGAGCTTGAACGGGCTTGAGACCGCACTCGCGGAAGGATACGCGACCACCGCCGAATGTATCAGCAACCCGCGCGAAGGCGCGATAGGCATTCAGTATTCGAACATCAACCTGGTGAGCGATGGAGTAGTGGATGCGCGTCACCCAGAGTCGCTCTTTTATGAACCGCAGGACAATGGGACACTGCGACTCGTTGGCGTGGAATACCGGGTGTATGCTGGCGCGGGGAATGGAAACCGACTCACGCCGCCGGTCTTGTTCGGACGCGAATTCCAAAGCCGTGGTGATTACTATGCTCTGCGTGTTTGGGCGTGGCGAGATAATCCCAACGGACTGTTCGCAGATTGGAACTCACAGATTTCCTGCTATTAGGCGCGTAGGCGGATCATGAGGGAACGATCATCGTCATGACCGAAAGGGGGAACCTGCCAATCACATATCATCCAAACCGTGTGAATAAATACAAACGAACGATGCGAGTTGTCGCGTCAAATACCCAGGACGACTGATGATTGGTCGTCACATTCTCCGAAGGAGGGAGACATGCTTACGAAACGTTTCTCAATCGTGTGTGCCTTGCTCATTATGGCGAGCGCACTACTCGCAGCGTGCGCGCCCGCGCCAACGCCAACGCCGGTCCCACCCCCGCCGACTAGTCCACCGCCGGCGGCAGTTCTGCCACCGAGCGCGCCAGCGGCATCGAACTTGCCTGCGCACCTCATGGTCATGCCGAATGATTTAAAGTGGGCGGATGTACCGTCGTTGCCCAAGGGCGCACAAATTGCCGTCATCGAAGGACCCTTGACCGAAGCGGTGCCGTTTACCGTTCGCATCAAACTCCCGGCGGACTATAAGCTTCCCGCGCATTGGCATCCAGCCGTCGAACGCGTGACTGTGCTGTCCGGCACTTTTAACATTGGCATGGGGGATATGCTCGACGCTCAAAAGACGAATGCCTTGGGTGCTGGAAGCATCATCATCATGCAGCCCAAGACGAATCACTTTGTGTGGACCAAAGAGGAAACCATCGTACAACTCAACGGGACGGGACCGTGGGGCATCACCTACGTCAACTCGGCGGATGATCCACGGAAGCAATAACCGCCTTTGCTCTGAGCATCCAGTTCGCAACGAATGATGAAACACAAAAACGGACGAGGTCACCATCCCTCGTCCGTCTTTCATTACGTGATTGGATTTTATCGTGACGGTTCTTGTGTGCATGGATTGGGAAAAAGCCATCTCAAATCATCCGCGTTTTCCTATGAAAATCACTCCTCCAAAAATGGATTACCCTGCTTTCGCGTATGGAGTGGTTTTGATCCACTTAAATTCATCACATTTCTCGGATTGTATCTTTCTCCATTTGTATCACCCTGAGAGTATCGTCGTTTCGATGAACTAGAACAAGTCTGTTAAAACACTGGTTGACAAGTCGAGCGGTGGCATGTAAGATTCGCTGCAACCTGGACTGTGATTCGTAAACTCAGGGAGGGCGATGCATGTCCCTTGATAACTTACCCATCCCTTTAACTCGGTTTATCGGGCGCGAAAAAGAAATCGCCGAAGTAATTCGGTTGAGCGAACAAACGCGCCTGCTCACGCTCACCGGTTCGGGCGGATGCGGCAAGACACGGCTCGCCCTAGAAGTGGCAACGCGTCTTGCCGATTCATTTGAACACGGCGTAGCATTGGTTGAATTTGCTCCGCTGAATGATCCTGCGCTCGTGCCGCAAGCCGTGGCGCATGTCCTTGATGTGCGCGAATCGGCAAACCAATCCCTCAGCCAATCTCTCGCGAACTTTCTGCGTCCTCAGCAATTCCTGCTCGTCCTTGATAATTGCGAGCATCTGATCATGGAGTCCGCGCACCTCGTCGAAGAACTTTTGCAAGCATGTCCGCGCCTGTCCATTCTCGCGACCAGTCGCGAAGCGTTGAATGTCGCTGGCGAAACGACTTGGCGTATTCCACCACTGCAAATCCCTGACCCCATGACAACGACAACGCCGGAAACATTACTAACCTCCGATTCTGCCTGTCTGTTTGTGGATCGCGCAAGTTCAATCGAGCAAACCTTTGCCGCCACTTCCGACAATGCGAATGCCATCGCGCAAATTTGTTTTCGGCTCGATGGAATGCCATTGGCAATTGAACTCGCCGCCACACGTGTCAAGACGCTTTCCGTCGAACAGATTGCTGCGCGGCTCGATGACCGTTTTCGTTTGCTGACGACCGGCAATCGCACCGCGCCGACGCGTCAACAGACGTTGCGCGCAACGATGGATTGGAGTTATGCGTTGTTGTCGGACGAAGAACGAATCACATTGAATCGCCTGTCTGTGTTTGCCGGTGGGTGGACGCCCGAAGCGGCGGAAGCAATTTGCGCGGACGTGTCCGATGTTCTGGACTTGTTATCGCGCTTGGTGGACAAGTCGCTCGTCATCGCCGAAACACGCGACGGGGCAACACGTTATCGGATGTTGGAGACGATTCGGCAGTATGCGTGGGAGAAATTGAATGAAACCGGCAAAGTCGAAGGAACCTATAATCGCCACCTTGATTTTTTTCTCCATTTGGCAGAAGAGGCAGAGCCCAATCTGGTTGGTCCTGATCCGTTGAAATGGCTCCGACGATTGGACAGTGAGTACGGCAATCTGCGATTGGCTCTGCGTGCGGCGGTGGAGTTCAAGGCAACCGACAAAGGATTGTGTTTGGTTTGTGCGTTGGGACAGTTCTGGGAAGCCCGCGGTTATTTTAGCGAGGGACGCGCACTCGCCACCCTTTTTCTCGCTTCATCCGCCGAAATGGATCCGAGCACAAAATTGATTTGCGCGCAAGTACTTTTCCATGTCGGCTGGTTAGCTGTGCTCCAAAACGATTACGTCACCGGCGATTCACTCTTGCAAGAAAGCATCGCGCTATGTCAGGAGTTAGGCGATGATACCGGCGCCGCACGGGCGTTAGTTCCCCTGAGCTTTGCGGCGCTCAATCATGGGAACTCCGCTTTGGCGAATTCACTGATAGATAAGGCATTGGCACTGTTGACGCCGCAAGGAGAAAAACACACTCTAGCGCAAGCCCTTAACATCCGGGGAATAGTATTGCGCGAGCAAGGTGACTATGCGTCGGCACGGGCATCAATGGATGAGTCCTTAGCATTGCGTCGCGCACTGGAAGACAAAAGAGCCATTGCAACTTCACTCAACGATATTGGCGCGACAGCGTTCGCACAAGGAGACCCAGGTGCAGAAGCGATGTTGGAGACCAGTCTCAAGATGCGCCAGGAACTAGATGAACAATTCGGGATTCCGCGTTGTCTGCACGACCTCGGCGCAGTTGCATTGAATCAAGGGGACTTGGTACGCGCGCACACACACTATTCAGAAGGACTAGCAATTTTTCGCGATCAGGGAGACAAGCGGAATGCGATCAAATGTCTGGAGGGTCTCGCCGGCGTCGCTGCAGCAAGTAGCCAATTTGTGAACGCGGCAATCCTTTTAGGGGCGGCCGAAGTGGCGCGAGAACGAATCGGTGTTCCCTTGCCGAAGACCTGGCGCGCGAACTATGAGCGCGCCCTTTCGATTATTCAACAGCAACTCGATAACACCATACTCGCCTCAACCTGGTCAGAAGGACGCGCCCTGTCGTTAGGTCAAGCCATCGAGTATGCGCTCACCGAAATAAAAATCCCCGATGCGCCTGATGCGCCTGCCTCCGCGCTTTCACCACGCCAAGCCGCGAAGGAAAAATTCGGCGGACTGACTGTGCGCGAACGCGAGGTCGCCGCGCTGATCGCGCAAGGCAAATCGAATCGCGAAATGGCGGAGACGTTCGTATTGAGTGAGCGAACCATCGAGGGATACGTTGGCAACATTCTCAACAAACTCGGATTCAGTGCGCGCACGCAAATTGCGGCGTGGGCAGCGCAAAAGGGGCTGCTTCGCCGTGATGAGAAACCGGATTGAATGTTTCGGACAATCGAATAAGAATGCGCCCGGCTAACTGAGCCGGGCTTTTTGTTTGCGTTTGATACTTGCTCGAAAATCCCCGTACACGTTGAAGGTCTAACCGCCGATGCGGTCAATGGCACCCCCGCGATCTTGAAACGCGAGACAAATATTGCGTCCAGTACCTCAAGTATTGGTTCGATGAAAGGACGGGCAAAGTATTCTGCATCGTGCAAGCGCCGAGCAAAGAAACTGCCATTGCCGTAGATCGCGAAGCGCGCGGGCTTGTCGCAGATGAAATCATTGAGGTGAAAGAAGGTAGTTTAGTTCATCGCGCGTATTCTTGCTCAAGCCGGAGAGACACAAGCCCGTAGGATTCTGCGGGCTTGTATTGCAAGATCCCCGTACTCGTTTCATTGCGATTGCGTGCTTTCCACGTGTTTCTGCATCCCCAGATGTGGTTTAATGGCAGCAATGATTCGCTAAAAATTCATTTCGCCAAAAGGAGAATCTGATGAAAGCAATCCCAGCTCGTCGCTCAATCACATTGTGCGTGAGCATCCTCATATTGTTCGTTACTGTTGCGTCGCTCAATGTTGACGCAACGGCATTTGCCGCTCTGGCATTTCCGCCCGCGCGACCGGATTTACTCAGCGGAATCACTTTTGCCAATTCGGCTTCGAATGCCGATACACGCTACCTGCGCGACAGTCTGCAATTCCTGCACGATCATTTACCCGAATGGTACGTGTACGTGGATGACGCAAAACCATTTATCATCTCCATCGGTCAGACCGACGAAAAAGGTTGGGAAGTCGCCAATTCCAAATGCTGTGACGAACACGGTCAGGGCATTATTACGTTTGACGATCACTTTGAGCAGTCAGCCACATCCAGTGACCCGATAGTTCAAACGACTCAAGCAAGACAGGTGGCGTTTCTCAGCACACTGGTCCACGAAGTAACGCATTTGCGAGATTATCGAGCCGGGCGCATTCCGACAAAAATAGACATGGCAATGTGTCTCTCATCCGAAGCGGTTGCATATGCAAAAGAGTTTGAGTTAAAAAGTGCAGTAGCGCTGACGATATTTCAAAACGACGCAGTGGGTGAAAAATATCGTCTAGCCGCAAACCAACAACTCGCCGCAGATACGAACGAGTCGTACACACGATTTTGGAAACTTTACTGCATCCTTGCCCATCAGAACATTATGGATGATTAGGATTGCAGTCCAAGATAACGTGACAAGCGCTATTTCAAAGAGTAAAAATGCGGTCGAGATTGAAAACTCGACCGCATTTAGCTATCATATATTTGGTATCCAACAGTTCTTCCTTGCAGGGTTTGCGAAAAACGATCAAAAATCGTCCGGGTTCTTCTATGAAAAACGCTCTTCTTTCGTGGGGTCCCCGCGCCTCCGCGTATGGAGTGGTTGTGATCCGATGGAATTCGTCGCGACGCTCGGAATGTTTCTCCGCTTTAGGTGATGCCGCCGCGGATTTGGTTTGCTGCGGGTTCTGCCGGCAAACTGAATGAAACTGTACTGCCTCTGCCAATCCCTTCGCTGGTCGCTGTGAGTGCGCCGCCGTGCGCTTCCACAAATGATTTCGCAATCGCCAAGCCCAGCCCGGATTCCGCATTGCCTTGGCGTGATGGATCCGCGCGATAGAATCGTTCAAAGATATGCGGCAGCACAGCAGCATCTATTCCGGCGCCATTGTCATCAACCGACAAGATCACTTGCGCGGCTTTACGTTTCGCCGACAAAGTGATGCGCCCACCTTCCGGCGTGTACCGCAACGCATTGCTCACCAAGTTTCCCAGCACTTGCGCCATCCGAGTCTCGTCCACCGCGATTTCCGGCAACCCAGGTTCCGTTTCCACGTGCAGCGTGATTTGCTTTTGTGCCGCTTGATGTTTGAATGCGGATGCCGCTCGCTCCAACAAGGTCTGCGGGGCAATACGCTGACGATCCAATTTCAATTCGCCCGCGTCGGCAAGCGACAAGGTCCGCAAATCTTCAACCAGGTGCTGAAGCTGCTGGACTTCTTGGTGCATCACAGCAAAGCGCGCGGAGTTGGGTTCGAGCACGCCATCGCTCAACGATTCGATGTATCCGCCGATGACGTTGAGCGGCGTTCGCAAATCGTGTGCGATGTCGGCGGTCATTTGGCGGCGCAATTGATTGGCGCGCGCGAGGTCTGCGCTCATCTGATTGAACGCAGTCGTCAATTCGCCAATCTCGTCACGCGAGTGTACGGCGACTGCTATTCCCAGTTTGCCCTGTGCCATCGCTCGAATCGCGCCGGTCAATTCGCGCATCGGCTGGGTCAGCGTGCGCGCGAGAACGATGCTCAAGAGCAATGCTAGCGTCGCCGCGCCGAGTGCTGACACGAGCAATGCCTGATTTGTCCGGTCGAGATACTGCTGTTCTTGTTCGCTCATCGGTGGCGCGCTGCCGGTTGCCAGCATCGTCCCGACAACCTGGCTGCCAATTTTGACCGGCGTGCCTTGAGCCAATTGCTCGGCTGGAACGTAATCGCCCAGACGATAGGGCGGCAACGCATGAACCACATAACCGCTCCGATCGATCAGAATAAATGGAACGGGCGGCAGTCGCGGCGCGCCGGCTTGAATTTGCGGCGGCGGTCGCACATTGCCGGGGTCGCCCGGTCTAGGGAGTGGTTGGGACGATTGGAATTTTTGTCGAAAATATTCGCTCACGCCGCTCCACGATCCATGCGTTTGATAGTAGGTCGTGACCTCGTCCAGAAAGTTGTTGTGCGCTCGCTCCAGCACCAAGCGATCAAATTCCTGCACCGTGGTCCAGCGCGCCAAGACCGACGCCAACGCTACGCCGATCAAACTGACGGCGAGAAACGCAAGCAACAATTTCGTCGCGAGTGAGCGCATTATTATTCCTCTGCCCGAAAACGATAGCCGACGCCGAACACTGTTTCGATATAACGCGGCTCGCTTGGCTGGGGTTCGATCTTCGTGCGCAAGTTGCGAATGTGCACATCCACCGTGCGCTCGATACTTTCGAAGGCGATGCCTTGCAAGCGTTCGAGCAATGCCGCGCGCGAAAAGACCTGCCCCGGCGCGGACATTAATGTCGCCAGCAATTCAAACTCAGATGGCGTAAGACGCACGGAGCGTTCGTGCACCTTCACCGTATGTTCGTTCGGGTCCAGTACGATTCCGGCAACACGCAGAACTTGAGTCGGCGGCTCTTGGCTCAGGCGACGCAACACCGCGCGAATGCGCGCGGTAAGTTCGCGCATGCTAAACGGCTTGGTCACATAATCGTCCGCGCCGAGTTCCAGACCCAGCACCTTATCCGACTCTTCGACTTTCGCGGTCAGCAGGATGACCGGCGTGTTGCGCTCTTTGCGGTACGCCTGAAGAAATTCATATCCGCTCATCTCTGGCATCATGATGTCGAGCAGAATGAGATCGGGCTTTTCCGCGCGCGCGACAAAAAGCGCATCGCGCCCGTTGTTGGCGGTCACCACGCGAAAATTTTCCGCAGTGAGATAGTCACGCACCAGCGTGCGCGCGCTTGCCTTATCGTCCACGACGAGAATCGTTTTTGCCATAGCGCCTTTCGTGATTGATGGGCATGATTATATCACAACATATTGCCATTCACCGACTGACCAGCGGCAGATAAAGCCGGTGGGTCGCCGTCGCGGTTACGGTCGCGGTTGGCGTGACAGTCGGAGTTGGCGTCAGATTTCCATCTCGAACTAAGCGGACATAGTTATTGATGCGAACCGCATCCCCTTGAGGACCCAAGCCATACGGATAATCGCCGGGGTTGCCATCCTTGAATTCGGCGCGCTGGGCGCCGGCACCGTGAATGTCAGTCCACGATCCGTTGATGTAGCCCAGCGTTCGACCGAACGAGATATAAACGCCTCTCTCGGCTGTGCCTCTCGCGTTCAGAAGAGTGGTCCCTGCCCAGTAGTAGGGATAGTCGGTCTGGCCGGCTTCGTTGGTGATCGCCGTGACGGTGAAAAGCGGATCAATCGTGGCAGAACCGGTCGTGTTGGGCGAGCGCGTATAGTCCACGATACTGTGCAGTTCCTTGGGATTGGGCAGCCGCCAATCGTTGTGACCGAGATAATTCGCGGCGTTTTGCGTTTGCACCCACGCGAGCGCGTTGGACCAGTTCAGACCGGTGCCGCTGTCGGCTTGCGCCCACATCAGGCCGGTGGCTTGATCTGTGATGGTGCCGTCGCCGTTGTTGACGAAATTATTGGCGCCGTAACTGGTGTTGCCGCGCACACAGAGCACAAAGAACTTTTTGCCGATGGCATCGGTATCCGGATACCCCTTGATGCGACCATCGGCAAAATTCACTCCGAACATCTGGTTCGGGTTGGCGACATACAGTGTGGTAGTTGCCCATTGGGCATCAAGGACGCGCTCGCCGGAGCCCGTAAAGCCGTAGGCGAATCCAAAGTAATTGGTATTGATGAACGGGATGGCGCCGACACTGCTGCTTTCCGATGCCTCGGCGCCGCTGAACAAGATCAGCGAATAAAGTTCTTTGAGCGTGGGCAAACGCCAGTCGTTGTAGCCGCCGTAGTTGGCGGCGTTCATCGTGGCTGGCCGCGTCAGGGCTTGGGAATACAGCAGTTTGTCCGCGTAGGTGAGCGACCCATTGCCATCGGTATCCGGGCTGCGCTGCCAAGTCAGCCCCGTGCGGTTATCGAGCGTCGTCAACCCGTCGCCGCTGAGCGTATAGCTCGGTTGTGTCCCGGCGAACTGCGCATCCTGTCCGTAAAACGCCGCGCTTGCTGAAGGGCAGGTGATTTCACTTGAGGCGTTGTAACACTTGTCTTGCCCGGTATCTACGATGGGATAACTCGTCGCCGCAGCGTGTGTGTGATGCTCTGCCGAAATGATTGGGGGGCGCGTCGGCGAGAATATGCTTGCCCAAAAGATCAATCCCAGGAACAGAGGCGTCACTTGGTTAAAACAGTATCGCAGATGATGTTTCATGTTTTCCTCCAATGTCGAATCACAGGGTAACACCACAATCACCGATTGGTTGATGGTTGCCCTTGTCCGGGCGGCATGGGTGGACGATCACTAATCACCACTTGTATGGCGACCCAGGTTCCATCGGCTTGCTTTTGTCCAACGACCTCGATAAATTTTCCGGCGGTCACGTCTGCCAATTTGCTCGTCTGTCCGTTCGCGGTGAATTGCGTGCTGGCATTCGTAACGATCGTCGCTTTGCCTTCGAGATTTTCAACCGAGATGATGTTCCCGTTCACCGCCGTCACTTTGCCGCCGGTGCGATTACGCGCCGATGCGTTTTGATTGGCGGGCGGTTGACCTTGCCTGGGTTGCTGTCCCTGGTTGGGCATCGGTGGTTGAATTTGTCCGGGTTGTTGTCCTTGACCGGGCATCGGCGGTTGACCTTGCCCAGGTTGTTGTCCGGTGGGTGCCGATGGCGTCGCAGTCACGCCAGCCGTGTTCGTCGTAAACGCAACGTTGCCGCCGCGCACCAAGCGCACATAGTTGTTGATATGGATCGCGTCACCCTGGGGACCGCGCCCTGTGGCATAGTTCGCCGGATTACCATTCTTGGGATCACTACGTTGCGCGCCTGCACCGTGAATGTCCACCCACGCATTGTTCATATAACCCATCGCTCTGCCAAACGCGAGGTAAACCGCCGCCGCACCCGAACCATTCGAAGAGGCGTGGGTTGTGCTTGTCCAGTAAAAGGGATAATCGGTGTTGCCAAGTTCGTTCGTAATCGCGGTCGCGCTGAAAACCGGATCAATGGCGGCAGAGTTGGTGGTATCGGGTGAGCGCGTGTAATCGACGATGCTTTGCAATTCCTTCGCATTCGGCAGGCGCCAATCGCTATGACCCAGATATTCTTCGGCGTTCTTTTGCTGAACCCACGCGAGTGCCGCTTCCCAGTTCATCCCCTTGCCGCTATCCGCTTGCGACCACATCAACCCGGTCGCTTGGTCGGTGATCGTGCCGTTGCCATTGGCGACGAAACTGTTCACACCGTAACTCGGATTGCCGCGCACATAGCGCACGAACTGGTTCATAAACGATCCCGCATATCCTTTGATACGACCATCCGCAAAATTGACGCCGAAGGTTTTGCCATCGCGTGACGGCGCCGCATACTGGGTGCTCGACCAGTACTGCGCGTCGATAATCCGTTCGCCCGCGCTGGTGTTGCCGTACTGGAAATCGAAATACCGGGTGTTGATGAACGGCGTCAGACCTTGGGTGTCGCTGCTACTCACGTTAGGATCCGTGCCGTTGAAATCAATGAGGGAGTAAAGTTCCTTGATAGTCGGCACGCGCCAATCTGTATAACCACCCAGGTTGAGCGATTTCGCGCCAGCAATGGCATTCGCAAACGAGACCTTGTTCCCCGGACTTTTTTGCCACATCAACCCGGTAGTGAGATCGGTGATCGTGCCATCGCCATTGTCCTGGTAACGCGGCGCGTTGCCGCTGTACTGCGCGTCCTGTCCGAAGAACGCCGCGCCAGTTTGCGGGCAAACGATTTGCCCGGTGTTGTTGTAGCAGTGCGTCTGCCCCGTGTCCGCAATGGGATAACTCGGCGTGGTGGTTGCCGGCGCGACGGATGGATTCGCGCCGGATGAAGTAGTTTGCGCGCTCGTCGTCGTGGACGAGCAGGCAATTAGCGTCAGCGTCAGGAGCAGGATTACCACTTGCCGACTGATGAACCGTGAATTGTTTTTCATTGGAAACCTCCTTGAGTAGTTTTCTCATCGTTGCCTGGGCAACGCCGTGGCTTGCGCTACGATTGATTGTTTGCAGGATAGCAGGAGGATGTTCAGATTCTGTTAAGAAGTGTTTGGGATTCTGTTTAGGTTGGCGCAAACAACAATGCGGACGAAGGATTGCTTCGTCCGCATTCATCAGTGGTCCAAATCGGATCGCCCAAGACGGATATTATCGGGTTACGAGAATCTTTCCTCCGTCCACGGGTCACCGCGCATGTGATAACCGTACCCTTCCCAAAACCCAGGTCGGTCGTTAGCCATGAACTCGATGCCGCGCAGCCATTTCGCCGATTTCCAAAAATATAAATGCGGCACGAACAAGCGCAATGGATAGCCATGATCCGGT